>DASYKM010000253.1:0-22407 GCA_035995425.1 Steroidobacteraceae bacterium | reverse complement strand
GGCGCGGACGCCTGTTCGACTACGGTGTCTTTGTCGTCCACGAGGACGGCTTTGACACTGGACGTGCCGATATCGATTCCTAAATACATCCGCCCCCTCGAGCATCAGTGAGCGGCCAAAGCCGCCAAAATTTGCGGCGGTAACGCTACCAGAAAGCCCGGCGCCGCGGCAGGGTAGCGGCGTTCGCAACCCGCCGGGCGCGGAGCGTGCTGAAGCGGTTCACCAGGAGAATCAGACCGAGTGCAGCGAGGGCAAGCGCATCCCACGAGCCCCCGCCTCCGGAGCCGGCGGATCCACCGGAACTGCTCGAACCACCGCCGCTGGGAGGCGGCGTGACTGGCGGTGCGGGCGGGATGGGAGGCGCGGGCTCAACCGTGACGACTTTCGTGTCCGCGGCATCCAGCCCGCGGTTGTCGATGACGGTGAGCTCGAATTCCATGGGCGTGATGGCCACGACGTCAGGCGCGGTGAACGAGGCAGAGCTCGTGGTGGCGCCGATCAACGTCACCGCGGGGCCACTCAATTGGCGCCAGGCGTAGCTCGCGATGCTGCCGCTGGAAACCGGAAGCGAAGCCGCGCCAGACAGTGACACAGCGCTGCGACCCAGGTTCGTGCTGTCCGGTCCCGCATTGGCATCCGGCGATTGCACGTTGTACCGGAGCTTGCCGCGCAGTGGGACTGAGGGTCCACACAACTGCTCGAAGTCCACTGCCAGCCGCGTTGGCGTGTTACCGGAAAAGGCCACGTCACGAACCGTGAAACTGCCGGTGGTATTGCCGCAGGTGAACAGGTTCCAGATGCCGAACGCCGGCAGGCCTCCGGTACCGGTGACCGTGTAAGTGTTGCCCGCGACCAGTGGCACGGCTTCCGGGTTGTAGAACTCGAAATACCAGTTGTCGATACCTGCGCGCCATTCAATGCGCGCCACGCCAGGTCCGGCGTTGGTACTGGTGACGTGAGTGACGAAATTGCCGTCTTCCGGCAGCAATTTCGTGGCGTTCGGCTCGGTGATGATGGCGTAGCTGCGCGGCGCCGTGCGTGGCTGCACGTGAATGTCGATCACATCCGTGTCGGTGAGCCCGGTGCTCGAGGTGACCTTCAGCTCGAATCGCAATGTCTGTGGGTTCGCGCTCGCGGGACTTTCGAATTGCGCCAGACTGCTGCTGGCATCGCTCAGAGTTACCAACGGCCCGGTCAACTGCCGCCATTGCCAGGCTGAAAGGGTGCCATTGCCACCGCGCGAATTTCGCCCGTCGAGACTGACACGGCTGCGTTCAAGCACGGTCTGCTCATTTCCGGCTGCGGCGGTTGGCGCGGCAACCTTCAACGGCACCGACGAGTTGAAGCGCAGGGACGCGAACAGCGGCTCACTCTGGCCATCGCAATAGTGTTCTATGTCGGCCGCGAATCGCTGAATGGTATCCGTGCCGGGCGCAAACACGATCTCCCGGATGGTGAAGCGTCCGGTCGATTCATTGCAGCCGCGACCGAAGGTTCCGGCGGAAACTCCCGGGCGCGCGGGCGAGGTCGAAGCGCGTTCGTAGTTGCCTTCCGCCAATGCACCGAAATCCCTGGCGCGAACTCCGAACCCGAACGAGTCTTCGCCCGCCTCGATGGTGTACAGGAGCCACCCGGTGGGATCGCGCGTGACGAGAAACCTGCCATCGTCCTCATCGAGGGTGAAGTATCGACCCGAGCCGACGTAGTCCCCCGCTCGTCCATCGACCAGGAGAACAGTGCGCGGCTGTGCGCCGCTCACTACCCGCACGTTCAGCACATCCGTATCGGAGTTGCCGTTCGCATCGGTGACCAGCAGCTGGAACGTCAGGCTGGTGCTGCCACTGGCAACCGCCGGCGTCGTGAAGCGGGGCTGCGGCGAATTCCCATTGCTCAGCGTGACCGCGGGACCCGCGGTCTGCGTCCATTGCCACGAGACGATGGCCGACGAACCGGGGCGCGAGCCGGACCCGTCCAGCTCGACCGAGGTCTGTTCAGCCTCGACACGGTCGGAGCCCGCCGACGCCTGCGGCGCGACGTGCACGCGCGGCACGCTGCTGTTGATGCGCACCTGGCCATAGGCGCGTTGATCACTGTCCGGGTTGGAATTGCAGCGACGATCGAAATCGAACGCGAGACGCTCGATGGCCTGCGTGTTCGCATTGATTTGCAGCTCGTAGATCGTGAACCGGCCGACTTCACCATTGCACCCGCTGCCGTTACCGAAGAACGTGAGCTGTGGAAGTGTGGGTGATGCGAATCGTTGGGCATTCTCGTAGTTGCCAACGGCGAGCGGCTGACCCTCGGGCGAGATGATCCAGATCTGATAACCCGCGTCGATCGAGATCTGCTGACGCTCATAGTTGGAAACACTGGCGTCGATGGTGATTTCCGGCTCACGCATCATCAGTGATTCGCCGCGCAGCACGTACTCCGCCGGATCGCTCTGCAAGGCGACAAAAGTCTTCGGCACGGACCGCCCGACTACCTGAGTCTCGGTTAGGGCGACGGCGGTGTTACCAGCCGAATCCCGAACGGTGAGTTCGAAGCGCGCGACGCTGGTGGTGGTCGACGGAGTCGCCGCCACGAAGCTGGGCTGGGCGGTATTTGCGTTCTGCAGCTGGACCGTTGGCCCCGCCACCTGGCGCCAGGAATAGCTCTCGATCGGGAACTGGCTGCCCCGCCGCGACCAATGTCCATCGAGCTGCACGGTCTCGCCTTCGTCGGCGTACTTCGGTCCGTTCGGCAGTGCCGTCAACACCGGATTGGGAATGCTCACGGTATTGTTGATCTGGATCCTGCCCCGCAGGATTCCCGAGTAACCGCTGCAGCGAAACTGGAATTCCATCGCCAGGCGCGTAATGCCTGTGCTGTTGTTGCCCTCGAACTGATAGACGACGAACCAGCCCTCGCCGTACGAACAAGAGTTCTGGACCGACTGCACCAGCACCGAGGCATTGGCCGCGCCCGCGGGCCGCGAGAGATCGAAATGGTGGGTTCCGATCAGCGCATCGCCCGCCCGCGCGCCGAACTCGAAATCAGGCCAGAAGAGATCTCCTCCCAGCGAACTTTCGAGGCGGAAGTGCATGCCGTTTTCAGCGGCATTCAGCGTCACGAGCGTGTGAGTGTCGCCGGTGACGGTGCGAGAGCCGCCATCCAGCATCGCCGCGCCAGGCTCGCCCTGTAGTTCGACCAGGACGGCGGCCGCCGCCAACCCTGGCCACAACCATCCGCAAACCGTGATCGCTGCCGCCGGCAGCCAGGACTTCCCGCGCATTCTGTCTCCCCGAGTTTCCGGACACTACACGGGATGTGTCACCAGGGCAGCTCTTGTGACTTGACTCTCAACCGGTGCCGTTCACCTGGCCGAGGCGGTCGCCCGACTGGCGCGAAAGCATCCACTGCGGATATTCGTTCGGCAACGCCGACGCATCGGTGATGGACTGGATCTGCTCGGGGCTCAGTTCGAGATCGGTGGCCGCGATGTTGTCGAGCAGCTGCTCCTGGTTCTTGGCGCCGATGATGACCGAGGTCACGTGCTGTTGCGCTAACAACCAGGCGAGCGCCACCTGCGCGACCGACACGAGATTGTCGGCGGCAATGGGACGCATGACGTCGATGACCTTGAACGCACGCTCGCGATCCACCGGCGGGAAGTCGAGCGTGGCGCGGCGCGCGCCGTCTGGTTTCTCGTTCTCGCGCGAAAACTTGCCCGACAACAATCCACCGGCGAGCGGACTCCACGGAAGGATCGCAAGGTTCTGATCCTTGGCGAGCGGCACGATTTCGCGTTCGATGTCGCGGCCGGCGACCGAGTAATACATCTGCAGGCTCTCGAAGCGCGCGAGATTTTTCTTATCCGAGATCCACTGCGACTTCATGATCTCCCAGGCGGACAAATTGCAGAGCCCGAGGTAGCGAACCTTGCCGGCGCGCACGCAGTCGTCGAGGGCATCGAGGGTTTCCTCGAGCGGCGTGAACGGATCGCGGCCGTGAATCTGGTAGAGATCGATGTGATCGGCCTGCAGGCGCTTGAGACTCTGGTCCACGCCCTGCATGATGTGCGCGCGCGACAGGCCGATCTGGTTGTGCCCCGGCCCCATGCGCAGCAGCACCTTGGTGGCGAGCACATACGAGTCGCGCGGTATGCCTAACATCTTGAGCGCGTTGCCGGTGACCACTTCCGAGCGGCCATTCGAATAGAAATCGGCCGTGTCGATGAAGTTGATGCCGCGATCGAAAGCCGTCTTGATGAGATCGGTGACGCTCTCCTGGGTCACTCCGGCGACCGTGGCCCACATGCCTTCGCCGCTGCCGAAGGTCATGGCGCCGAGACACATCTCGGAGACGATCAGACCCGTATTGCCGAGCTTTCGATAGCGCATTTGCAGACTCCCTTTGACCGGGGCCGGAGTATGCGCGAGGGCTGGTACGAGCGTAAGTCTCGCCTACAGTCCTTTCATTCGCTCGGCCGCCGGGGCCAGCGGCGGCAGACCATTCTCGGGGCGGTCGAGGTAGAAATACGTGCAGCTCGAATAGTCGTCGGCGCGTTCGAAGAGATTCGCCTGCGGCAGGTGTTTGAGATCGAGCTCGTGCAAGCCAACACCGGCGCCGTAGATAGGCGGCGATATCTCGTCGGCGGGAGTGCCGTCGTTGCTCCAGATGAAGCCGATCTGCTGCAGCGTCACGCGGATCTCCTGACGGAAGTACACCGGATCGTTCATGTGATAGCGGTAGAACGCGTAGCGCTGCTTGTCGGCATTGGCGATCGTCGCGCCCTGGTACAGATGCGAGTACACACCGAGCGCATAGCCGGTGCCGATGTAATCCTCGGTGCCGGTACCGGACAGCGTGGGAAGCTTGTCGTCGCCGTCGAGATAGATCTTCACCTCGCCTTCGCCCCACCAGCTCTCCCCGTACCGCTTGCCGTCGACGATCACGCCGACATTGGTGCCCAGGTAGCGGCCCTTGCCGGTCAGATGCGGCAGGATTTGGTAGTCCTGCTGCATTTTCGTGGGGTTCTCGCGCCGGAAGTGCGCGTGGAAATAGAGCGCGTCGGCCGGGTGCCGGTCGCCAAGCGTGTAGTCGATGTCGTAGAAGACCTGAGGCTGGTCCTTGCCGGATTCGTTGGTGAGCACGATGCGCATGCCATTGCGGAACGGCATGGGCACGCTCGCGTTGAAGCTGCGCCCTTCCGGGCTCGAGAAAATGGCGGACTGGAACGGCACGATGGCGCCCAGGCCCACGCCGAAGAAGTCGCCGAGCGGCGCGCTCACCGCCGGTTGTTTGGCGCCATCCCAGTACATGTCCAGGCGCAGGCCACGCAGCATTTTCGGGCTGCGGTCATTGAGCGTCATCCAGATGCGGCGGACCATGCCGCTGCCGCTTTTCACCTCCGCCAGGGTGCGTTGCTCGCCCGCCTTGAGCGGGAAGAATGCCGATCCCTTGCGTCCGCCGTTGGTAGCCGCGCCCTTGCCGCGTTCGCCGCCGGGATTCTCCGGACTCGCCCAACGCGTTTCGACGCCGTCAGGCACGACATAAAGTGCCTGCGCGTGCGCGGATGATCCCAGGAGACACCACAGGATGAGGGTGAATGAACTGCGCATGATTTCTCCCGGGAATCGCAGATAGCCGCTTCGCCGCGAGCATACGCGCGGCCAATGCCCTTGGCTTCGGGTTTGTGCGCGCGGTACGCTCGCGCGCATGAACACGCCGGTCACGGTTCCCACCGCCCTCACCGCCGCGCAATGTCGCGCCGGACGCGCTCTCATCGATTGGACCCAGCAACAGCTCTCGCAATCCGCGGCCATCGATGTGCAGACCATCGCCGACTTCGAGAAACGCTTTCGCAAGGCCGACGAAACTACGCGCCGCCGACTGCGTGCGACGCTCGAAGCCGCCGGCGTGGTCTTCATAGCCGAGAACGGCGGCGGCGGCGGAGCGCGCCTGAAGTTCAGCCGCGAAGAAGTGTGGGAAGTGAATCGCTGGGAAGACGAAGGCGGAGTCGTCGGCGAGGACGACGTCCTGTAGTCACCGTACGCCCGCGGTACGCAGGATTTCGGGGACGGCAGATTCCCACCCGATGGCCATGACGTGCACGCCCTGGCAAATGCTTTTCATCTCGCTGATCACGCGCGCGGCCAGCTCGATGCCGCGTTCACTTACCTGCCCTGCCTTCGCCGCCTCGTCCATGAGCTGAAGCATGTCCGGCGGCACCACGATGCCGGGCAGGTTGGCGTTGAGCCAGGGGCCGCTCTTTTCGGACTTGAGCGGAATCACGCCCGCCAGAATCGCCACGCCGTCCGGCTTGAGAACGTCGATGAATCGCCGCAGCGGCTCGCCGTGATAGATGGCCTGCGTTTGCAGCAGCTTCGCGCCCGCGTCGATCTTGCGCCGGGTGTTCTCGATTTCGGCGTCGAATCGCTCCGCGCCCGGATTGCAGGTGGCGCCGAGGAACAGATCCGGCGTGCCAAGCAGCGGGTGGCCGGCATGGTCGCGTCCGTTGCGCAAAGCCTCGGCCGCGGCCAGCAACCCCGACGCGGTGAGGTCGAACACGGGCTTGGCCTCGGGATGATCGCCGCCGGTGGTCGAGTCGCCGCCCATGAACACGAAGTTCTTGAGACCGAGCACCGCGGCTCCTAACAGGTCCGACTGAATGGCGATGCGGTTACGGTCGCGGCTGGTCACTTGGACGATGGTCTCGATGCCGCGATCCTGCAGCAGTTTGGCCACGGCGCGCGGATCCATGGTCATGCGCGCGCGCGGCGACTCGGTGACGTTGATGGCATCGACACAGTCGCGCAGCAACTCCGCGGTCGCAAACAGTCTGGAGAGATCGGTGCCCTTCGGGGGCGTGAGCTCGCCGGTGACGACGAACTTGCGGGCGGCCAGCTTGGCCGCGAGGCTTGAAATCATGGGGCGCAATAGTGACACGCGGCCCCTTCCCCGGGGAGCGCATCACGGCTCAGTTCGATTGATTTGGGCTATTAGCGAGGAGCTCTATGGCAAATTTCGCGGTGGAGGTCAGACCCGCCCCGCCAGCGTGGGCATGCGCAATGATTTCGCGCCGCATGCGCGGGTCCCAGAAGCGCGTGAGATGAAAGCGCACGCCTTCGGCGGCCACGGCTTTGTCCGCTTCGGAATCGAAGAACGCGGCGATGTCGTTGGCCATGGCGACGAGTCGCTGGACGTCCATGTATCAACCTGGTTGCGGCTCTTCGCGCCGCCGTCTTCGCGGCTCGGCCGGCAGGTCCGCCTGGCGCCGCAACTGCCACGCCGCCGGCTGCGCGACCTTCACCACCTGCACGGCGGTCACCTTGTATTCGGGGCAGTTCGTGGCCCAGTCCGAATTCTCGGTGGTGATGAGATTCGCGCCCGATTCTGGAAAATGAAACGTGGTGTAGACCACGCCCGGCGCCACGCGGTCGGTGACCTCCACGCGCAGCACGGTATCGCCGGCGCGACTGGTGACGCCCACCCAGTCACCGTGCTCGATGCCGCGCGCTTCGGCGTCATGCGGATGAAGCTCCAGCCGATCTTCGTTGTGCCAGGCCAGGTTCGCGGTGCGGCGCGTCTGCGCGCCGACGTTGTACTGCGTCAGCACGCGCCCGGTGGTGAGCAGCAGCGGATACCGGCTCGACGTGCGTTCGTTGGTGGGCACGTACGCGGTGACGTAGAACTTGCCCTTGCCGCGCACGAATGCGCCCACGTGCATGGTCGGCGTGCCGTCCGGCGCGCGGGCGTTGCACGGCCACTGGATGGAGCCGAGCCGGTCTAACTTCTCATAGCTCACGCCGCTGAATGTGGGCGTGAGCGCCGCGATCTCGTCCATGACCTGCGACGGATGCGTGTAGCGCATGGGAAATCCGAGCGCGTTCGACAGGCCCATCGTCGCCTGCCAGTCCGCGAGGCCCGCCAGCGGTTCGATGATTTTGCGTACACGGGAAATGCGCCGCTCGGCATTGGTGAACGTGCCGTCTTTCTCCAGAAATGAAGAGCCGGGAAGAAAAACGTGCGCGAATTTCGACGTTTCGTTGTGAAAGATGTCTTGAATGACGATGCATTCCATGGCCGACAGCGCCGCGGTCACGTGCGCGGTGTTGGGATCGGATTGCGCGAAGTCTTCTCCCTGGATGTACAGGCCGCGGAACGAGCCATCGAGCGCCGCCTCGAACATGTTCGGTATGCGCAGCCCCGGCTCGCTGCCGAGCTGCACCTTCCACATGGACTCGAACAGCGCGCGCGTGGCGTCGTCGGATACGTGCCGGTAACCACTGAACTCGTGCGGGAACGAGCCCATGTCGCACGAGCCCTGCACGTTGTTCTGGCCGCGCAGCGGGCTCACGCCCACGCCTTCGCGGCCGAGATTGCCGGTGGCCATCGCGAGGTTGGCGATGCCCATGACCATGGTGGTGCCCTGGCTGTGTTCGGTGACACCGAGCCCGTAGTAGATCGCGCTGTTAGGACCCTGCGCGTACAGCCGCGCGGCGCCGCGAACCAGCGCCGCCGGCACGCCGCTCACTTTCTCCATGGTCTCGGGACTGTTGAGCGGATCGGCGATGAATTTCTTCCACTTTTCGTACGACTCGCGTTCGCAGCGCTCGGCGATGTACGGCTCTTTCACCAGCCCCTCGGTAACCGCCACGTGCGCGAGCGCGTTGATGACCGCCACGTTCGTACCCGGCAGCAGCCGCAGATGGTAGTCGGCCTCCACGTGCGGCGACTTCACCAGCGCGATCGCACGCGGATCGATGACGATGAGCTTCGCCCCGGCGCGCAAACGGCGCTTCATCTGCGAGGCGAACACGGGATGCGCTTCGGTCGGGCTCGCGCCGATGACCATGATCACGTCGGCGTGCTGCACCGACACGAATTCCTGGGTGCCGGCGGATTCTCCCAGCGTGTGCTTGAGGCCGTAGCCCGTGGGCGAGTGGCACACGCGCGCGCAGGTGTCGACGTTGTTGGTGCCGAACGCCGCGCGCACCAGCTTCTGCACGAGGAAGGTTTCCTCGTTGGTGCAGCGTGACGAGGTGATGCCGCCGACGGAATCGCGTCCGTATGCGCCCTGAATACGCTTGAACTCGGAAGCGGCGTACGTGAATGCTTCTTCCCAGCTGACTTCGCGCCACTCATCCGTGATGCGTTTGCGGATCATCGGCTTGGTGACGCGATCCGCATGCGTGGCATAGCCGTAGGCGAAACGACCCTTGACGCAGGCATGGCCCTGGTTCGCGCGGCCATCCCTGTTAGGCACCATGCGCGACACCGCGCCGTCGGTGACTTCGGCAATGAGCGAGCACCCGACTCCACAGTAGGCACAGGTGGTGGCGACCGCCGCTTGGGGAAGCCCCGCCGTCAGCACCGATTTCTCGACGAGCGCACCGGTCGGACAGGCTTCGACGCAGGCGCCGCAACTCACGCACTCCGACTCGAGAAACGGCTGCTGCTGCGATGCCGAGACGCGCGATTCGAGGCCGCGACCCTCGATCGTCAACGCGAACGTGCCCTGCGTGTCCTCGCAGGCGCGCACGCAGCGCGAACAGACGATGCACAAGTCGTTGTCGAAGCGGAAATAGGGATTGCTGGCGTCGACCGGCTTTGGCGTCGCCGCGGCGCGCTCGGTCGCGGCTCCAGCGAATCGCGACTCCGCGATGCCGTGCGCGGCCGCCAGCGTCTCCACTTCGCAGCGGCTGGGGTTGGGACAACTGCCCATCGGATGCTCGGACACATACAACTCGAGCACGCCGCGGCGCAGCTTCGTGAGTTGATCGCTGTGAGTACGCACCTTCATGCCCGCCGTCACTTCGGTGGTGCACGACGCCGGGAAGCCTTTACGGCCCTCGATTTCAACCAGGCAGACACGGCATGAACCGAAAGCCTTGAGTGTGTCCGTGGCGCAGAGCTTCGGGATGTCGGCGTCCGCAAGCGCCGCGGCGCGCATGATGGAAGTGCCGGCCGGCACTGTGACCGTCGCGCCGTCTATCTCGAGCGTGACGTCGGCGCCCTTGGCCGCAGGTGTTCCACCGCCCGCCGCAGGTGTTCCAAGATCGTGGTACCCCTTGGCGTACATCAGCGAAAATCCTCGCCGAAATGTCTGAGCGCGCTGCGCACCGGGAACGGCGTCATTCCGCCCAAGCCGCACAGCGATCCGTTCGCCAGAGTGTCGCAGAGCTCGTCGAGCAGTGCGATATCGCTTGCGCGCGTGCCGTTCGCGCCCGCCAGAATCCGGTCGACCAGCTCGACGCCGCGCGCCGATCCGATGCGGCACGGCGTGCACTTGCCGCAGGATTCGACGGCACAGAATTCCAGCGCGTATCGCGCCATGCGCGCCATGTCGACCGTATCGTCGAACACCACCACCCCGCCGTGCCCCAGCAAGGCGTCCTTGGCGGCCAGCGCCTCGTACTCGAGCGGCGTGTCGAATTGGGATTCCGGTAGATAGGCCCCGAGGGGCCCGCCGATCTGCACGGCGCGCACCGGCCGCCCGCTGGCGGAGCCGCCGCCGTAGTCGTACACCAGCTGATTCACCGTCAATCCGAAGGCACGCTCCACCAACCCGCCCCGCTTCACGTTGCCGGCGAGCTGCAACGGGATCGTGCCGCGCGACTTGCCCATGCCGAAATCGCGATAGAAGGAGGCACTGCGCGCCAGGATCACCGGCACGGTCGCCAGCGTAACCACGTTGTTCACCACGGTCGGTTGCCCGAACAATCCCTTGATGGCGGGCAACGGCGGCCGCACGCGCACTTCACCGCGGCGGCCTTCGAGACTTTCGAGCATCGAAGTCTCTTCACCGCAGATGTACGCCCCGGCGCCGAGCCGCACGCAGATGTCGAAACGGAATCCGGTGCCGCGAATGTCCGCGCCCAAATAGCCGCGATCGCGCGCCACCACCAGCGCCTTCGCGAGCACGCGCGCGGCGTGCGGATATTCGACGCGCAGGTAGATGTATCCGCGGGCCGCTCCGACTGCGCGCGCGGCAATCGTCATGCCCTCGATCAACGCGAATGGATCCCCTTCCATGAGCATGCGATCGGAGAACGTGCCCGAGTCGCCCTCGTCCGCATTGCAGGCGATGAATTTCTGCGCGGCCTGCTGATCGAGCACGGTCTGCCACTTGATACCGGTGGGAAACGCCGCGCCGCCGCGTCCGCGCAGACCGGAGTCCAGCACGGCGCGCACGATATCGAGCGCTGGCATCGCGAGCGCGGCCTCGAGGCCGACGTAGCCGCCATGCGCCAGGTAGTCGTCGATGCTCACCGGGTCGATGATTCCGAGCCGCGCGCCCGTGAGACGTTGCTGGCTGCCGAGCCAGGAATGTTCGGCGATGTTGCCGAGGCGCAGCTCATGCGGCGCGCCCTCGAGCAGGCCCGCATCGAGCAGGCGCGCGACATCCTCGGCAACCACGGGTCCATAGGCGATGCGGCCCGCGGGCGTGACGACTTCGATGAGCGGCTCGAGCCAGAACGCACCGCGTGATCCATTGCGCACGATGCGCAGCGGGCGGCCGCGTTGCCGGCATTCACGCTCGATCGCGGCGGCTACACGGTCGGCGCCGATGGACACCGCGCTCGAATCGCCGGGAATGTAGATAGTGACGGGCGCGCTGCTCATTTCACGCCCCCGCGCTCCACGAGCTCACCGAGCAGGTGCGCAGTCGCACGGCCATAGAGCTGTCCGTTGATGGTCATCGAGGGAGCGCAGGCGCAGTTGCCGAGGCAATAGACGCTCTCGAGGGTCACCGCGCCGTCAGCGCGGGTCTCGCCGAAATCGACGCCGAGATGTTTCGTCGCGAAGCTCGCGAGCGCATCGCCGTTCATCGACTTGCAGGCTTCGGCACGGCAGAGCTGCACGACGCAACGTCCGGCGGGGCGCTGGCGGAAATGATGATAGAAACTCACCACGCCGTGCACTTCGGCACGCGACAGGTTCAACGCTTCGGCAATCAGCGGTACCGCGTCGGCAGGCACATAGCCGAGCTCGTTCTGCACCGAGTGAAGGATTTCGAGCAATGGACCCGGCTCGCCTTTGAATCTCGCGACCGCCGCGCTCACGCACCGTCCGGTGGCCGCGTTGTCCGTCATGACGCGGAACGCACAGGCACTACGCGCGTCGCGTGCGTGTATACGTTGCACCCGCCGGGACGCAGGAAAGCGACCAGCGTGATGCCGGCGCTGTCCGCAAGCTCGACCGCGAGCGTCGAGGGTGCGCCGATCGCCGCAATGACCGGCGCTCCGGCAAGCATCGCTTTCTGGATCAACTCGAAACTCGCGCGGCCCGACAGCAGCACGATGCGCTCGTTCCAGGGCAAAGCGCCGTCGCGCAATGCGGCGCCGACGAGCTTGTCCATCGCGTTGTGCCGGCCGACATCCTCACGGCAGGCGATGAGCTCGCCGGTACGCGCGAACAATCCGACCGCGTGCATGCCGCCTGTGGCATCGAAGCCGGATTGCGCGGCGCGCAGCGACTCCGGCAGGCGCCGCAGCAGTGCTTCATCCACGCGCCAGTCGGCGGTGACGCGCCGCACGCCGGCACTCGCGGTGACCGCTTCGATCGACGACTTGCCGCACACGCCGCAGCTGGAGGTCGTATAGAAATTGCGCTCCAGTCGCGCAAGATCGAGCGGCAGATCCGCACGCATGGTCACGCGCACGACGTTGCCCGTGGGGCCGCATGGCCGCAAGTCGACGACGTCGCGCGGTTCGCGGATCATCCCTTCGCCGTGGAGGAAACCGAGCGCGAGCTCGCCATCGTGACCCGGCGTCCGCATCGTGACGGAAACGGCGCGGCCGGTGCCGCCATTCAGCGTGCCGCCCGCGTCGAGGAGGCGGATCTCGAGCGGTTCCTCGACCGCGACGAGGTCGGCGCGGCGAGTGTCGCCCGCGTCGCGCAGCGATTCGATCTCGACCCTGCGATGGGCGGTGCTCGCAGGCGTGGCCGGGCCTGTCATGGCGGCGAGTCTACACCCAGACTCGCCTATGCTTGAGCCAGGAACATGAAAAGCCGCTCATCCCAAATCGCCGCCCTTCTGGCCTGCTCGCTGCCGTCGGCGGCGTTCGCGGGGCCGCCATACGTCACCGACGATCCGGACCCGACCGAGACCGGCCACTATGAAATCTATCTATTTGCCTCCGGCACGAGAGCTCGGGAAGGCAGAGACGGAGCGGCGGGATTGGACCTCAGCTACGGCGCGGCGCCAGATCTTCAGCTGTCGCTGACGCTGCCCTTCGCCTACGAGCATCCGAACAGCGGGCCCTTCATCGGCGGCATCGGGAATGTGGAGATCGCCGCGAAGTACCGCATCCTTCACCAGGAAATCGACGGCATCGACCTTTCGGTCTTCCCGCGAATCTTTCTGCCGAGCGCATCGGACCGCGTCGGCGATCAACGTGCGTCGTTGTTCTTGCCGGTATGGCTGGGAAAGCACATGGGCAAGTGGACGACGTTTGGCGGTGGCGGCTGCGCGTTCAGCGATGCCGCGGATTCGAAGACTTCCTGCCTCGCCGCCTGGGCGGTGACTTACCGCGTGCGCGAAAACTTCGAGGTTGGCGCTGAGATTTACCACCAGACGCCTGAAGTCGATGGAGACCACCCCACGACGGGCTTGGGATTTGGCGCCCGATACGACAAATCCGAAACATTTCATTTCGTCGGATCGATCGGGCCCGGAATCCAGAATGCCGCTGAAACCAATCAGCTCTCGGTCTATGCGGCCGTGCTGTTCACGTTCTAAAGCCTTTTCTGGCAAGTGCGGCATCCACGGTGTTGGACAGCAGCATCGCGATGGTCATCGGCCCGACGCCGCCAGGCACCGGCGTGATCCACGCCGCGCGCTCAGCCGCCGCCGCGAATGCGACATCGCCGCAGAGTTTGCCGTCGGCGCCGCGATTGATGCCGACGTCGAACACGATGGCGCCCTCGCGAATCCACTCGCCTGGGATGTACGCCGCTTTGCCCACTGCCGCGACCACGAGCTCGGATCGCTCGACCTCACCCTGCAGGTCGCGCGTGCCCGTGTGGCAAACCGTAACGGTCGATCGCGCCAGCAGGAGCTCGAGCGCCATCGGCCGGCCGACGATGTTCGATGCACCGACCACCACGGCACGCAGGCCGGTGAGTTCGATCTGGTAGTCCATGGCGAGCCGGATCACGCCCCAGGGAGTGCACGGCCGCAGGCCGGGCCGTTTCTGGGCTAACAACCCGGTGTTGACCGGATGAAAGCCATCGACGTCCTTCGCAGGATCGATGGTGTCCATTATCTCGGTGCTGTCGAGCCCTTTGGGCAGCGGCAGCTGGAGCAGGATGCCGTCGACGCGGTCGTCGGCATTCAATGTCCTGATGAGCGTGAGCAATTGCTCGCGCGTGGTCGTGACCGGCAGGTCGTGCGCGAACGAGGCGATGCCGCACTCCTCGCAGGCCTTGCGCTTGTTGCGTACGTACACGGCGGAGGCCGGGTCTTCACCCACCTTCACCACCGCGAGTCCGGGTGACCGGCCAAACCTGGAAATGAAGTCGGCGGCTCGCGCCGCCGACTTCGTTCGCTCTTTTGCTGCGACGGCTTTTCCGTCGAGGATCTTTGCCGTCACTGCTTCCTCTCAGTAACGATAGTGGTCGGTCTTGAACGGACCGGTCTTCGCCACGCCGATGTACTTCGCCTGCGTGTCGGTGAGCTCGCTGAGCATGACGTTCAGCGTCTTCAGCTGCAGCCGCGCCACCTTCTCATCGAGATGCTTCGGCAGCACGTACACGCCCAGCGGGTACTTCGCCGTCTGCGTGAACAGCTCGATCTGCGCGATGGTCTGGTTCGCGAAGCTCGAGCTCATCACGTAGCTCGGATGACCCGTGCCGCAACCGAGGTTCACCAGGCGGCCCTCGGCTAACAAGATGATCCGCTTGCCGTCCGGAAAGATGATGTGATCGACCTGCGGCTTGATGTTGTCCCACTTGTACTGCTTCAGCGAGGCGCAATCGATCTCATTGTCGAAGTGCCCGATGTTGCAGACGATGGCGTTGTTCTTCATCGCCTTCATGTGATCGTGTGTGATCACGTGGAAATTGCCGGTCGCCGACACGAAGATGTCGGCCTTGTCGGCGGCGTAGTCCATGGTCACGACGCGGTAGCCTTCCATCGCCGCCTGCAGCGCGCAGATCGGGTCGACTTCCGTCACCCACACCTGCGCCGAGAGCGCACGCAGTGCCTGCGCCGAGCCCTTGCCCACGTCGCCGTAACCGGCAACCACGGCGATCTTGCCCGCGACCATGACGTCGGTGGCGCGCTTGATGGCATCCACGAGCGACTCACGGCAGCCGTAGAGGTTGTCAAACTTGCTCTTGGTCACCGAGTCGTTGACGTTGATGGCCGGGAACGCGAGCTCGCCACGCTTGTGCATGTCATACAGGCGATGCACGCCGGTGGTGGTCTCTTCGGTCACGCCCTTGATCTGCTTGAGGCGCACCGAGTACCACTTCGGGTCGCGCTTCAGCGTGCTCTTGATGGCGTTGAACAGTTCGATCTCTTCCTCGCTGCCCGGATTCGCCAGCACGCCGATGTCTTTTTCGGCCTTGGTGCCGAGATGCAGCAGCAGCGTGGCGTCGCCGCCGTCGTCGAGGATCATGTTCGAGTACTCACCATTCGGCCACTCGAAGATCCGGTGCGTGTAGTCCCAGTAATCCTTGAGCGTCTCGCCCTTCACCGCGAACACCGGTGTGCCCTTCACGGCAATCGCGGCGGCGGCGTGATCCTGCGTCGAGAAGATGTTGCACGAGGCCCAGCGCACTTTCGCGCCGAGCGCCTGCAGCGTCTCGATGAGCACTGCGGTCTGGATGGTCATGTGCAGCGAGCCCGTGATGCGGGCGCCTGCGAGCGGCTGGGTCTTGGCGTATTCCTCGCGGATCGCCATGAGGCCGGGCATCTCACCCTCGGCGATGTTGAGCTCCTTGCGGCCCCACTCGGCGAGCTTGATGTCGGCGATTACGTAGTCAGTGCCCGTTCCGGGCTTCACAACAGCATTCATATAAACCTCTCTATTTAGTTCCATTTTAGAGAGCGCCGTTGGAATCGATCGGCAGTCCTCCGAGCCTCGCGTCGTACGACGCTGCAGCGCTCCTCGGTAGGGCCGCCTTGATTGAGTGGGGACAGTCCTGGAAGGGCTGCCCCCACAATTCTATGCCGTCTTGCGAACCCCCGCGTCGGCGGCGAGCGCGGCGGCCTTGTCAGTCTTCTCCCAGGTGAACTCCGGCTCGTTGCGGCCGAAGTGGCCGTACGCCGCGGTCTTGAAGTAGATAGGACGCAGCAGGTCGAGCATCTGCACGATGCCTTTGGGCCGCAGGTCGAAATGCTGGCCGACCAGCGCCTCGAGATGCTCGTCGGACACCTTGCCGGTACCGAAGGTCGTCACCATGACGCTGGTGGGACGCGCGACGCCGATGGCGTACGAAATCTGCACCTGGCACTTGCTGGCGAGACCCGCGGCAACGATGTTCTTGGCGACATAGCGCGCGGCATAGGCCGCCGAGCGATCCACCTTCGAAGGATCCTTGCCCGAGAACGCACCGCCGCCGTGCGGCGCTGCGCCGCCGTAGGTGTCGACGATGATCTTGCGGCCCGTGAGGCCGCAATCGCCCTGCGGTCCGCCGATCACGAAGCGACCGGTCGGATTCACGAGGTACTTGATGTTCTTGGCGAGCGTCTGGCCGGCCAGCACCGGCTTGATGATCTCTTCGATCACGGCCTGCTCGATCTGCTTGTGTTCGACGTCGGGGTGATGCTGGGTCGACAGCACGATGGTGTCGATCTCCGCTGGCTTGCCGTCGACGTATTTCACCGTGACCTGCGACTTCGCATCCGGGCGCAGCCACTTGAGCTTGCCGTTCTTGCGCAGCTCGGCCTGCTTCTCGACCAGGCGGTGCGAGAGGTAGATAGGCAGCGGCATGAGACCGTCGGTCTCGGTGCAGGCATAGCCGAACATCATGCCCTGGTCGCCGGCGCCCTGTTCGAGGTTCAGGCCCTTGCCTTCATCCACGCCCTGCGCGATGTCCGGCGACTGCTTGTCGTAGGCCACGAGCACGGCGCAACCCTTGTAGTCGATGCCGTAGTCGGTGTTGTCGTAGCCGATCTTCTTGATGGTGTCGCGAGCGACCTGCTGAAAGTCGACTACCGCGCTGGAGGTGATTTCACCGGCGAGCACCACGAGGCCGGTGTTGCACAGTGTCTCGGCGCCCACGCGCGAGAACTTGTCCTGGGCCAGAAGCGCATCGAGCACGGCGTCGGAGATCTGGTCCGAAACCTTGTCCGGATGGCCCTCGGAAACCGACTCTGATGTGAAATGAAAGCTGCTAGACATACGATCCTCTTGAAGAAAGGGACGCGCCGAAGGCAGCGCGGTATTGCTCCGCGAACTCCGCCTCAGTGAATGTGTGGTTCTGCGTGCCGCGAACGGCAATCTTGATGGCACCCATGAGCGAAGCGACGCGTCCGGTGGTTTCCCAATCGAGTCCGCGAAGAATGCCGTGAATCAGGCCGGCGCGATAGGCGTCGCCGCAGCCGGTCGGATCGAGGACTTCCGCGGCTTTCACGCAGGGAATCTCATACGTACAGCCGTCGGCGTGGATGGTGGAGCCTTCGCTGCCGCGCGTGATGATCAGGGCCTTCACGTGCTTCATGACGTCCGCCACGCTCCAGCTGGTGCGTTCCTGCAACAGGGCCCATTCGTAATCGTTCAATGCCAGCCAGTCCGAGATGGAAATGAAGCGCTTGAAGTCGTCGCCGGCGAACAGCGGCATGGCCTGTCCCGGATCGAAGATGAACGGGATGTTGGCGGCCTTGAACTGCTCCGCGTGCTGCAGCATGCCCTCGCGGCTGTCCGGAGCGATAACACCAATCGATATACCGTCATTCGCGGGCACCTTGATGAGATGCGAATGATTCATGGCACCAGGGTGAAACGCGGTGATCTGATTGGAATCGAGATCCGTGGTGATGAAAGCCTGCGCGCAGTGTTCGTCCGGAATGTTCACGAGGTACTTCTCGGACATGCCGATCTTCTGCATCCACTCGTGATACGGCTGAAAGTCCCGGCCGATGCCACCCATCGGGTAACCGACTTCCCCCAGGAGCTTGAGGTTGTAGGCGATGTTGCCCGCGCAACCACCGAACTCGCGGCGCATCTGCGGCACCAGGAACGCGACGTTCAGCATGTGAAGCTTGTCGGGGAGAATGTGGGCGCGGAAACGGTCCGGGAACACCATGATGGTGTCGTAGGCGACCGATCCGCAGATGAGTGCGCTCTTGTCTTTACCCGGCATGCCAATGACTTACGCGTGAGAAACGGGGCGCAAAGATACGCGAATCAAGGCCGGCGTGCTCGGCTGGTCTGCCGCCAGGGACCGAATCATCGGAATGGGTCACATCGCCATGTAACTCATTGACCGGTAAGGACTCTGCGACCCGATCGCCGAGCCCGCCTCCTTATATATGTCGGCCTGACCCTACAGCTTGTGGGGTGGAGGCTCTGACTCCAGCGAACCGGCTGGCTTGCTGGGTTGCGATGGCTCCTCCGGCGCGGCCGGCGCCGGCTCCACGACCGCGGGTACTACCGGCGCAACTCCGTCGGGCCGGGTCACGAGGCGGGCGCGGGCGCGAATGTAGTTACGCAGCGCCTCGAGTTCGCGATCGCCGAGCTCATCGAATTTGGGCATGCCACGAGTCTCGAGCCCGCCGCGTACCAGCGTCGTGAATGGACCGGTGTTGAGAACCATCGGAGACGCACGCAGGTCGGGAGCACCACCACCGGCAATCGCACCGGCACCATGACACCACCGGCACTTTGCGTACGCGAGCGCGCCCTCTTTCGCGAGCGCTTCATCGACGATGATTTCGGGCGCATCCAGGGGCTTGGCGGGCGTCGGGCCCGGCGTCGGCGGCAACGTACCGGTGCCGTCGAGCACGAAGGTCAGCAATCGTCGTGGATGTGCACGCGAGTCCCAGCCGAATCTCGCCGACATCACGCCGAGACTTGCCGGCGTCCCCTGCGGCGGGCCATTGAGAATGGAAATGTACTGGCGCTTGCCGATGGCGAAACTGATCGGCGCGCCGAGCGCGGCGGTCGCCGAAAAGAACGCCCACACCCGCCGTCCCTCGGCCGCCGAATACGCGGTGATGTAACCGTCGGCCTGGCCTTGGAACACGAGATCGCCGGCGGTCGACAATACTCCGCCGCTGAACGCGCCGGCCGTGGGCTGCGCCCATGCCGCGCGTTGCTTCACCGGATCCCAGGCGAGCAGCGCACTCTTGCCGGCGTCGGCCGGCGCATCCCCTTCGGGATTCTCCGCCGGAATTTCGGAAGTCGGCAGATAGACCAGCCCAGTTGCCGGGCTGAAGGACTGCGCGAAATGGGTATGCGCGCCGACACCCAACTTCTTCGAAGAAATGAGCTTGCCGGTGAGGCGATCGATCACCTGCATCGAACCATCCTTCGGCGCGTGCAGGATCACATTGCGCGGCTGGCCGTCGATATTGATCGTGGCGAGCGTGATGTCGAGCGAATCGTCGCACTGCGTGTGATCGGCGGCCGCATCGTATTGCCAGGCGAGCTGTCCGGTGTCCGCATTCAGCGCGACCACGGAACAGGCAAAGTGATTCGCGGCCGCATCGGCGCCGCGCGCGTTCCCCGTGCCCACGTACAGCCGATTGGCCTCGGGGTCGTAGGCCATCGCATTCCAGATCGCGCCGCCGCCGCCTTGCGTCTCCCAACGCCACAACTGCTTGCCACCGAGGGCGTCGTATACGCCCACCGCGCCGTGCACCGTTCCCGAATCGCCGAAACCGATCGCAACCTTGTCGTTGAACACGCGGGGCGCTCCGTCGATGAAGCTGCCGTCGTTGGGGTCGAGCGTCGGCGTGCTCCAGATCGGCGTGCCTTTTTTCGCATCCAGCGCGATCAGCCGGCCATCGTGCGTGCCGACGAACAGCCGCCCGTTCGAATACGCGAGGCCGCGAGTGCCGGACCCGGCGCGCAGCTTCTTGCCTGCGACCTTCGCCGCCTCCGGATCGAAGCGCCACAGCAGTTTGCCGTTTCGCGCATCGACTGCATGCACGACGCTGTACCCGGCGGCGACATAGAGCACGCCATCGACCGCGAGCGGCGTCGACTGGGCGCTGCCCACATCGAGATCGAGCGTCCAGGCGAGCTTCAAGCGCGTGACGGTCTCGCGATTGATTTCGGTGAGCGGGCTGTAGCGAGTCTCTCCGGCGGTGCGGCCGACCGATGCCCAGTTGCCCCCATCGAAATCCGGACTCGATGGCGATGGTGCCGGACGAGCCGCCCAACCTGCGGCACTCGCCATCGCGCCGATGAGCAAGGTGGCGAGACGAACACGGCCCGATGTTGGCATCTGTCGCTCCGGATGAGTGGATCGGCCGGACTTCACCACGATTTCCGACGCGCATCAAACACCCGCGACGATTCGCTGCACGGGAAACTGCATTTCGACGACCGAGTCCTGCATCCGGTCGGGCCGCGGCGGCTGAAGAAAAACTTCCCGGCCGGGGCCCGCGAGCGCATATCCCTGCGCTTCGATGAACTCGCCGAGCTTGCCGGTGATCAGGTGTGCCTGGTCCGGCAATCCCACGCGCACGCAGGTCGCCATGGTGGCAACCGCGGGCAATTGGCGAACGGTCATCGATCGTCCGCCGATCGAGTGCGCACCGGCCGGTGGGTCGCCGTTGAGGACGTAACCGATCTCGACATCGATTTGGTCGGGCTCGAACTCCGGCGAATGCGCGATCGCGATCAGTGTCCCCAGGCTGGAACGCGGCAACAGCCGCGGCAGGGCCTGCGCGAGCTCGACGATGATCGCTCGCGCTGCGGCGAATGACGCCACCGTCTCCCGCAATGTGATCACCTGGCGGGACGGCTCGGCGCGCATCAGCACGTCGTCGGGTAGGTCATCGCTCGCGGCGACTCCTTCACGATCGATCTGCGCGATTCGCGCCTCGATGCTTCTCAGGCGCGCTGCCTCTTCGCCGAGTGCGCGCTCGACGTCAGCTCGCCGCAGCAACAACATCGCGCGAAGCTGTTCGGGCGAACCCACTTCGTCGATGACCTCGCCGATCTGCTCGAGGCTCAGGCCCAGATCCCGGAGCACCAGGATCCGGTTGAGACGGCGCAACTGCTCACACTTGTAGAAGCGATATCCGGTCGTCGGGTCCACCGCACCTGGCTTCAGAAGACCGATCTCGTCGTAGAAACGCAGCAGCCGGCAGGAAACGCGCGCGATCCGGGAAAATTCTCCGATCTTGAACATGCGCGACCTTCGCTACTGGAGACGCTGCAGCAGCGCCATGTCGAGCGCGCCGATCGCTTCGGCCGCCGGACGCTCGCTCTGAAAAGCCTTGCGGAACGAGGGGCGCATCAGCACTCGATCCAGGTATCGCTGCAATTTGGGATAGCGCGCGGCGTCGAGCTGTTCACCGGCGTAGTGATAGTTGATGAGAATCGAAGCGACAGTGATGTCCGCCATCGAAAATGCACCGGCCACGAAGAATTCTCCGCTCAACGATTTTTCGAGATAAGCCAGACGAGCGGGAATCATCTGCTCGAGCGAGGTGGCGATCAACGCCTCGTCGGGTGGCTTGTTGAGAAACCTGGGAGCGAAGACGCGCTGCATCAGAAGTCCGCGCAGCACGTGCTGCTGCAAGCCGCTGTCGATGAACTCCTCCACCCAGAGAATCCGCGCGAATTGCCGCGCGTCGCCCGGGTACAGACTCGGGCCGGGATAGGCGCGATCCAGGTACTGGCAGATCACGGTGGAATCGGCGAGCACGAACTCGCCATCGGTGATCACGGGTATGTGACCGAGCGGGCTCATCTCGGTCCAACCGGCTGGAGGCGTGAGCGGAATCACCGGCACGATTTCGAAAGGGATGCCCTTTTCGTGGGCCGCGACGATGACTTTGCGGGTGTGTGCCGAGAACGGCACGCCGTGAATCTTCAACATGAAACGCTCCTGTGGTAACGGGAGCGCTCAGCCTGCGGATTGACGCTACGTGAGAGTCAAGAGCCGCCGGTTCGTCAGGTGGCGGGCGCGGTTTCCGGGAACAAGGGCGCCGAGGTCACGCGGCCCTTGAAGTCGAGCCAGCGGTGATTCGCATAGTCGTACAGCTTGCAGGTACGCACCGTCGCCCAATACCGCTTCCAGTTGAGCACGTAGACGCGCGCGAGCTGCGGCACCGCATTCTTGAGCGCCGCCTGCGCGGCACGCAGCCGGTATAGCGGAACGCCGGTGTTCACGTGATGCGCACCGTGCTCGAGGATGTCGTGCAGGATGCGGCCAAGGCTCTTGGGCACGACCACGTTGATGGTTGTGGTGATGAAGCCGAGACGCTTCTGCCATTCGTCCCGCTTGTCGAAC
>DASYKM010000252.1:0-38622 GCA_035995425.1 Steroidobacteraceae bacterium | reverse complement strand
GCGGCCCTGCGTTCCTTGTTGAACAGGACCGCGGCGTAGGCGAGGTTGGCCAGGCCCAGCGTGGCTGGAATGAGGCCGAACACGGCGGCCTGACTCGCGCCGACGGTATCGAGCGCGTAATACAACACGATGCCGAAGGTGACCAGGAACACGCCGGTACGCAGCACGCGAGCCGGGTTTGCCGGATCGCTCGAGGCTCGCATGAGTGTGGCCTCCACGGGCATTTGCGGCAGCTCGATGCCTTTTTCGATGGCCGCCATGCGCTCACGGTGCAGCTGCTCGAGCATCTGCGATTTGCGCTTGTGATCGGTCCACATGCCGAGCATGCCGATGCCGATGCCAAAGACGATCGCGACAATGGGAATTAAGAATGCCCCGTCCATAATCAGATTCTCCAGATAGACGTTTCGTACGCCTTTGAAACCCGCCAGCAGCCGATCCGGTTGCAAGACCTCAAGGTTTGCAACCGCCGGGGCCCCGGCGGAGTATCAAGCCCGTGCAGCCAGCGGTAAATATGAACATCGACGCGGGCAGACCGCCCCCGGAGCCCAGACAGACCCCCGCCATGGAACGTGACGCCGATCTGGTCGCGGCCTTGCGCCGTGGCGAGCGGCGCGTCGTGCTCGAAGGGCTCATGGTCCGTTACCGGCAAAAGGTGATGCACCTGGCGGTGTCCATCGTGCGCGACACGGCGCTGGCCGAAGATCTGTCGCAGACCACGTTCGTCAAGGTGTGGCAGGCGCTGCCCAAGTTCGACGGGCGCGCCGCCATCTCGACCTGGCTGTACACGATCGCCCGCAATACCTGTCTGACCGCGGTCGCGCGCGAGCGCCGCATGGTGCCCCTCGAAGACTTTGCCGAAGTGGCCGATGACGACGGTGACCCGATGGTGTTCGGAACCGCGCAGGCCGGACTCGAAACCGCGGGGCAGGCGGCCGCCGAATATGATGTTGCGCAGCTGCTCGGGCGCCTGCCCGAGCCGTACCGGCGCGTGGTGGTGCTGTTCTATCTCGAAGATCGAAGTTGTGAGGAAGTCGGTGAGCTTTTGTCCATGCCTACCGGTACGGTAAAGGCGCTGCTGCACAGGGGACGCAAACGCCTCGCCGCGCTCGCGAGCGAATCGGAGATCGAGTCATGAAACGCAGACCAGAAATTGAAGTCGCGCTCGAGAAGTCGCTTCGCAGCCAGGTGAAGGTGCCGCGCCTCGACAAAAGATTTGAGGCCGCGGTGTGGGCGCGTATCGAGACGGCAGAGTCGCGAGCGACGACAGCAGCCGCGGTGCCGGTGGCGAGCCTGACGGCGGCACGCTGGCTCACCATCATCAACTTTCTCGGCCTCGCCGTTGTCGCGGTGATGGTCTGGGCGTATGGCGCGCAGATGTTTGCAGGCGCCGACTTCACCGCGTCCTTCACGGAACTCTCCGCGGCGTCGCGCGAGCGCATCGTGTCCAGCGCGAGTCTGGGAATCGCGGCAGCGGCCGTGCTCTTCGGCTTCACGTACACACCATGGGGCCGGCGTTTGCGCCAGGAACTGGGCTGACGCAATACTTGCGCGCCTCATCAGGCGCGCCAATCGCTGGTAGACTGCGCGCCGCGCGGCTCTGACAGGCCGCGTTTTCCCGCTGCGGCAGTTCCCGAGAATGTCTTACAACGCTTCCGACATTGAAGTTCTCTCTGGTCTAGAGCCCGTGCGTCGCCGCCCGGGCATGTACACCGATACCTCCCGCCCCAACCATCTCGCGCATGAAGTCGTCGACAACTCGGTCGACGAAGCGCTCGGTGGCCATGCCAAGGAGATCAACGTCATCCTGCACAAGGACAACTCCTTGTCGGTGGCGGACGATGGTCGCGGCATGCCGGTCGACATTCACCCGAAAGAGAAGGTGAGTGGCGTCGAGCTCATCCTCACGCGCCTGCACGCAGGTGGAAAATTCAACGACAAGAATTACGAAGTGTCCGGCGGTCTGCACGGTGTCGGTGTCTCCGTCGTGAACGCCTTGTCCAGGCAGCTCGAGACCTGGATCAAGCGCAACGGCAAGGAATACAACATCAGCTTCAAGGACGGCAAAGTCTCCTCGAAGCTCGAGGTGGTCGGCACCGTCGGCCAGCGCAACACCGGCACCACGGTGCGCTTCTGGCCGGATCCGAAGTTTTTCGACAGCGACAAATTCTCCGTGCCCTCACTGCGGCACGTGCTCAAAGCCAAGGCCGTGTTGTGCCCCGGCCTCAAGATCACTTTCGAGAACGAAGCCACCAAAGAGAAGGACGAGTGGTTCTTCACGGGCGACCTGGCGGCCTATCTAAAGGAAGAGATCGGCAAGGAAGACCCGCTGCCGGCCGAGCCCATCTTCGCCAAGAACGACCAGGCCAAGGTCAACGTCGTCGAGTACGCGATCGTGTGGACTCCCAACGCCGACCGGGCGATGGGTGAGAGCTACGTCAACCTCATTCCGACCTCCGAGGGCGGCACGCACGTCAACGGCTTGCGCGCCGGCGTCGCGGGCGCGGTGCGTGAATTCTGCGAATTCCGCAATCTCGTGCCGCGTGGCCTGAAGCTCTCGCCCGAAGACATCTTCGACAAGTGCTGCTTCGTGCTGTCGATCAAGATCCAGGAACCGCAGTTCGCGGGCCAGATAAAAGAGCGCCTCGCTTCGCGTGATGCCGCGTCGCTCACCGAGAGCTTCGTGCACGACTCGCTGTCGCTGTGGCTCAACCAGCATCCGGATGCCGGCGAGCGCATTGCGCAGTTCGCCATCGAGAATGCCCAGGAGCGCACGAAAGCCGCGCAGCAGATCAAGCGCAAGCGCGTGACCGCCGGTCCGGCATTGCCCGGGAAGTTGGCCGACTGCACCAACCAGGATCCGAAGCATTCCGAGCTGTTCCTCGTCGAAGGCGATTCTGCCGGCGGCTCGGCCAAGCAGGCGCGCGATCGCGAAACGCAGGCCATCATGCCGTTGCGCGGCAAGATCCTGAACACCTGGGAAGTGTCGGTGGGCGAGATCAACTCCTCGCAGGAAGTGCACGACATCTCGGTGGCCATGGGCATCGACCCGGGCACCAGCGATCTGTCGGGTCTGCGCTATCACAAGATCTGCATCCTCGCGGACGCCGATTCGGACGGCCTGCACATCGCCACGTTGCTGTGCGCGCTGTTCCTGCGGCACTTCCGGCCGCTGGTGGCCCACGGCCATGTGTTCGTCGCCATGCCGCCGCTGTATCGCATCGACGCCGGCAAGAACATTTACTACGCGCTCGACGATGCCGAGCGCGACTCGCTGCTCAAGAAAATCGAGAGCGACGGCAAGACCAAGGCGAAACCGCACGTGCAGCGCTTCAAGGGCCTGGGCGAGATGAACCCCTCGCAGCTGCGCGAGACCACCATGGATCCGCGCACGCGTCGCCTGGTGCAGCTCACCATCGAAGCCAAGGACGACAGCGACCAGCTCATGGACATGCTGCTCGCCAAGAAGCGCGCCTCCGACCGGCGCGAGTGGCTGGAAGAGAAAGGCAACCTGGCCGAAGTGGTCCCATGAAGGCCGTCCCCTAACTATGCAAGACGAACTGAATTTCGAAGGCGTCGAGAAACAACCTCTGCGCGTCTTCACGGAGAAGGCGTACCTCGACTATTCGATGTACGTGATCCTCGACCGCGCATTGCCGGCGCTCTCCGACGGTCTCAAGCCCGTACAGCGCCGCATCACCTACGCCATGAGCGAGCTCGGCCTGTCGTCCGGGCAGAAGCACAAGAAATCCGCGCGCACCGTCGGCGACGTGATCGGCAAGTTCCATCCGCACGGCGATTCGGCCTGCTACGAAGCCATGGTGCTCATGGCGCAGGATTTCTCGTATCGCTATCCGATCGTGGACGGCCAGGGCAACTGGGGTTCGCCAGACGACCCCAAGTCGTTCGCCGCCATGCGTTACACGGAGTCCAAGCTCACGCGTTACGCCGAAGTCCTGTTGTCCGAATTGTCGGATGGCACCGTCGATTGGCAGCCCAACTTCGACGGCACGCTCGAAGAGCCCGCGTTCCTGCCGGCGCGCCTGCCGAACGTGCTGCTCAATGGCACGCAGGGCATTGCCGTCGGCATGTCCACCGACATTCCGCCGCACAACCTCCGCGAGATCGCCCAGGCCTGCATCCACCTGCTGGATGAGCCCGATGCGCAGACCCGCACGCTCATGAAATACGTGCGCGGCCCCGACCTGCCGACCGGCGGCGAAATCGTCTCGCCGAAGGCGGATCTGCTCGAGATCTACAACACCGGTAACGGCAGCTTCAAGGCGCGCGCGGTTTACAAGGAAGACAAGGACAACGACACCATCGTCATCAGCGAGCTGCCGTACCAGGTCTCCGGCAACAAGATCATCGAGCAGATCGCCGCGCAGATGCGCGAGAAGAAGCTGCCCATGGTCGAGGACATCCGCGACGAGTCGGATCACGAGGAGCGCATCCGCATCGTCATCGAGCCAAAGAAGCGCGCCGACGTCGCGCAGCTCATGGCGCACCTGTTCGCGACCACGGATCTCGAGCGCAACTATCGCGTGAACATCAACGTGATCACGCTCGAGGGCAAACCCAAGGTGATGGGCCTGCGCGACCTGCTCAACGAGTGGCTGGCGTTCCGCACCACCACGGTCACGCGCCGTCTGCAGTTCCGCCTTGACCGGGTCGCGAACCGGCTGCACATCCTCGATGGCCTGCTGGCCGCGTATCTGAATCTCGACGAAGTGATCCGCATCATCCGGCGCGAAGACGAGCCCAAGCCCGTGCTCATGAAGCGCTTCAAGCTCACCGAGATCCAGGCCGAAGCGATTCTCGAAACCAAGCTGCGCCATCTGGCGAAGCTCGAGGAGATGAAGATCCGCGACGAGCAGAAGAAGCTCGCCGAGGAGCGCGAAGAGCTCGAGAGCATTCTCAAGTCGAAGGCGAGACTCAAGAAGCTCATCGCCTCCGAGATCGAAGCGGATGCTGAAAAATATGGTGACGACCGCCGCACGAAGATAGTCGAGCGCGAGGCCGCGCAGGCCATCGACGAATCCGAGCTCGTGGCGAACGAGCCAGCGACCATTGTTCTGTCGAAAGGTGGATTCGTGCGCTCGGCCAAGGGCCACGAAATCGATGCGCGCACGCTCACTTACAAGGCGGGCGATGAATACCAGCACGCGGCGCGCGGCCGCAGCGTGCAACAGGCCGTGTTCCTCGATTCCACCGGACGCGCGTACAGCGTGGTCGCGCATTCGCTGCCGTCGGCGCGCGGGCTCGGCGAGCCGTTGTCGTCGCGCGTCGATCCGCCCGATGGCGCCAGGTGGCGCGGCGTGATGATCGGCGAGCCCGAAGACCTGTGGCTGGTTGCGAGCGACGCCGGTTACGGATTCACGGTCCGACTCAAGGAAACCTGGGCTTCGAAGAAGGCCGGCAAGACGCTGCTCAACCTGCCGGACGGCGCGCTGGTCATGGCGCCCGCGCCGGTGCCGGGCGACGACGCGCTGGTCGCGGTCACCTCCGAAGGCGGCAAGCTGCTCGTGTTCCCGGTCAAGGACGTGCCCGAGCTGGCGCGCGGCAAGGGCAACAAGCTGTTCGACATACCGGCGAAGAAATTCGCATCGCGCGAAGACTTCCTCACCGGCATGACGGTGGTCGCGAAGGACAAGTCGCTGGTGGTGCGTTCGGGTGACCGCAAGCCGATGGTCCTGACCTGGTCCGAGCTGAAGGACTACCGCGGTCAGCGCGCGCAGCGCGGCTCCGTGTTGCCGCGGGGCTGGCGCGCGGTTGACGCGCTCGAAACAGAATAATAAGAAAGGAAGGGGCGTTTCATGTCTCGCATTCGAACGATCTCGACGCTCGCCTGCGCTTTGGCGCTGGGCGTTTCGTCCACGCTGGCGTCAGCCGCGGAGAAACGCGCGCGCTTCACCGTCGAAGTGAAGATCGAAGGCACCGAGGGCGTCATCGGCAATGGCGCTGACCGCACCAGCGGAAAATTCCGCGAAGGCTACACGCTGGTCACCTATCTCAAGTCCGACGGCGAGCTCGCGCAGTTCAACACCAAGGATCCCGAGTACGCGCAGAAGATGATGGGCCTGTCCGCGGCGGTTCATCAACGCGCCGCCGGAAAATCCAGCGCTAAGAAAATGAAGCCGCAGGAATTCAAGGAGTACATGCAGAAGAAGCAGGCCGCCTGCAACGGCGAGCAGTCGTGCCTGTACAAGCTGGCGATGGAGGCGCAGCAGTTGTCGGCCAATCTCGAGACGGGCGCGCCGGCCGGTCCCGCCTACACGGGTGATGAGCCGCCTCGCTACCTGACCTATTTCGGCTACGACAAATGTGGCGCCGCGGCGCACGTGTACGTCGATCGCACCACGCAGGGCACGGTGGGTGACACCGGCGGTGCCGTGCCTTACACGATTCATGACACGGCGGACTACACCGACAACCCGACCGAGCTTGGGCTGATCTGCAACCTGCACCAGGCCATCTTCGATACCCAGGACGGCTCTATCTACACCGACGGCGCCATCCTGCCCACGGCCAGGGGAAATTCCACCATGGTCATGCGTGGCAAGACGGAAAATTCCACCGGCGAGGCCTCGACGCATGGCGAGCCGTACACCTGGGTCAGCGAGCAACTGCGCCATGTACCGCGCGCGGGGACGCGCAGCACCACGCTGAAGCTCACGCAAAACCAGGGTGCTTCGATCCACTCCGGCAAGTACACCGGTGAAGCGCGGGTTCAACTCACGTGGAAGTTCGAGGACGTGAAATAGCTTTCTACCGCGTCGCGACCACGACCGCGGCGCCCGCCATCGCGATTCCCGAGCTGCGATTCAGCCGCCGCACCGCTTTCGGCGTGGTGAACAGCTGTCGTGCGCGCGCGGCCAGAAAAGCGTAGGTCGCCAACACGGCCGGCAGCACGACGCACATCGCCGCGGAGATCTCGAGAAATCGCACCGCGTTGAGCGTCGGCAGATCGATCACGGTCGGCAGAAGGGCGAGAAAGAACAGGATGGCCTTCGGATTGGCGAGCGTCAGCATGAGACTGGCGACAAAAGCGCGCCAGCCGTGTGGCCGCTGATCCTGCTCCGCAACCTCGATGCGGGCCGCCGGCGCGCTCCACAGCTTCCACGCCAGGAATAGTAGATAGGCCACGCCGGCCCACTTGATGGCGATGAACAGCGTGGCGGCCGTTTTCGCGAGCGCCGCGAGCCCGGTGGCCGCGATCGCGAACCAGATGAGGTCGCCCGCCATGAAGCCGGCGATGAACGCCGGCGCGCCCTTGAGGCCGTGCGCGAGCGAGCGGGCGATCACTGCCGCGATTCCGGGTCCCGGCGTTGCGACGGCAAGCGCGTACACCGCGCAGAAGGTGAGCAGTCCGTAGATTGTCATTCCTTGCTCCGCTATTTGCCGCCAAAGTTGTAGTTGAACTCAAGGTAATACGTGCGACCGACGGGGTCGAACCAGGAGATGTCGTAGTACGGATAACCGCCGTAGGTCTTGTCCTTGACCGGCGCCTTGTCGAGCAGATTGTCGACGGCGAGCAGCACGCTGCCGCTGTCGCTCCACTTGTAGCCGAGCGTGCCGTTGACGATGAAGCTCGCCGGGATGAAGGCGTCCTCGTCGTAGTTGGGCAGCCGGTCGAGCCGTTGTCCGTGGATCGCGGCGTTCCAGGCGCCCGAGTCGAAACTCACGCTGGCACTGGCCTTGCTGCGTGGGATGTCGAAGCGGCTGTCGAGCCGGAACTCGTCGACCGTGGGATCGCCCGGGAACTGGCGCGTGTCGTGATCGAACACCTTGGTGTATCCGCCGCTGAACGTCAGCGACGCGTCGCCGAGCGCAAGGCGGTAACGGAACGCGAGATCGACGCCGGAGGTGGATTCGTTGGCGACATTGATCGGATTCACCGCCACGCCTAACAACAGGCCGGGGTCGACCGGGTCGGTGGACGGATTGCGCAGCACGCGGGCGATGGCATCCACGCAGGTCGGGGAATCCGCATCGATCGCGGTACCGTTCCCGGTCGAGCCGAAACGGCAATCCGATTCGTCACGCAGAAGGTTGTCCCGCGACATGTCGAGCACTTCGTCCTTCAACTCGATCTGGAAGTAGTCGAGCGACACATCGAAGTCTTCGCCGGGCGCCCAGACGAAACCGGCGCCGAACGAGGTGCTGGTCTCGGACTGAAGCTCGCGATTGCCGGAGTGGGCGACCGCGATTGTGTTGCCGGCGAAATCGCAATTGTCGATGTCTTCTTCGGGCTGCTCGAGGCGGCAGCGGTAATAGTCCGTTCCGGAAGGATGCGTGAGGCCGGTGCCGGCGAAGACGTAGTGCAGATCGGGCGCGCGGAAGCCCGTGCCGTAGTAGCCGCGCAGCAGCAGTTTCTCCATCGGCCGGAATTCGACACCGAGGTTGTAGGTGAATTTTCCGGTGTCGCCGCCGCCGAATCGATAGCTGTCATAGCGGCCGGCAGTGCTCACCTGCAGGGACTCGAGCACCGGAATGCGGAACTCATAGCTGCCGCTCCAGTGCGTGCGCGAGCCATGTCCGTCCTGATCGACGTAGTGATAGTAGTAATGCGTCAACGCCAGTGGATCGGGGTTGATCTCGTAGCCCTGTGAGCCGGCTTCGAAGTTCGCGGCGAATCCGATCGGGCCCGCCGGCAGCTCATGCAGGCTCGCCTTGGTCAAGGTGAACGACAGGTAGTCGTTGCGTGATTTCGGATGGTAGGTCGTGCGCGTGAAGATGGAATCGAACTCCGTCCTCGACAGCGGCGTGTACAGGCGGCTGACGCTGGCATCGAAAATCGGCAGGCCGCTGTCCTCGTCGACTCCCTGTTGTTCGCCGAGAAACAGATTGTTGGCGGCGGCCGCGACGATGCGCGGCCAGCTCACCGTCATCTCGTACTGCGTGTGATTGACGTATGCCTCGTAGCCCCAGTTGTCGCCGAATGAGCCGCGGATGCCGGGTGTGACCGTGATCGTGCGCTGATCGTTGTGGATCATGCTGCGCTCGAGGCCGCCCATTTCCTCGGGCGAGAACTGGCGATACCAGGAGTCGATGCCGCCTTCGTCGCCGAACTGCGGATTGAAGAAGTAGCCGTCTTCGCTGCCGCTCGCGTCCTGGAACTGCCAGTCGTTGACGTCGTTCATCAGCTCGACCTTGCTGATGCCGACCATGACGTCGGCAAACAAGGTGGTCTTGTCGCTGAGGTCGTAGTTCAGCGAGGCGTAACCGGTCGCGCCTTTGCGCTGCGTGAGGATGGTGCCGTAACTGACCGATTCGTTGCTGCCGCAGAAATACCCGGGACCGTAGTCGTCGAGATCGTCGTCAAACAAGCCATAGCGCGGCCGGCTCGCACGGTAAGTGGTGCCCTTGTTCTGGTCCGCGAGCGCGTCGCAGGTCGCCTGGCCCGGATCGACGTAGGCGTCGTTGTCGTAGTCGTAGCGCAGGTAGGCGCGACGCGCGAGCGGCTGGTCGGTCACGGGATTGTCCGCGGTGGAATCCTGGATCGAACGATCGAATGCCCACAGCGGTTTCTGGTCGAGCAATTCCAATCCGAAAATGGCGTTGAAGTCGCCGTTCGACCAGCCACTCGTGACCGTGAAGCGCTGTGAATCGCCGCCGCCATCCGCGGGTGCGCCGAACCGATAGTTGAGTGTCGTGCCGTCAGCCTGCTTCTTCAGGACGATGTTGACGACGCCGGCGATCGCGTCCGAGCCGTATACCGCCGAAGAACTGCCGCTCAGCGTCTCGACCTTTTCGACCATGCCGAGCGGAATGTTCGAGATGTCGGTGAAGTTGTTGAGTCCATTGAAGGGCAGCGGGAAGTCGGCGATGCGGCGACCATTCACGAGGACCAGCGTGTGATTGGAGCCCAGGCCGCGCAGATCCACCTGCTGCGCGCCGGGCGTGAAGTCCGCGCCGTTGAACGAAGCCTGGCTCTGCGTCTCACCGGCGTTCTGCGTGAGTGAGCGCAGAACGTCCGGAATGCTGGCGAGCCCGTCGGCCGAGATTTGTTTCGCGTCGATCGTCGTGATGGGAGCGGGTCCTTCCGCCTTCAACCGTGGAATTCGCGAGCCGATGACCACCACCTCTTCGAGTGGTGCCGATTCTTCTTGCGCGACAACCGCGTGATTGAGCATCGCCAGGACCGCGGTGACCGCGGCCGTGTTTTTCTTGTTCATCGTCTGGACTCCCCGATTTGACTCGATTCGCGTGACCATTCTATTGGGGGCAGGGAATGTGTAAAGCTGCGCGCCAGCAGTCGCGTCGCAATCGACAGGGGATCCAGATGTTCATGCGCCATTTTTTCGCCGCCGTGCTCATCGCGAGCGCGGGTGTGGTCACGCCATCGCACGCGGCATCCCCAAAGGCCTACGACTACTATTCAGCCGGCAAACTCAAGAGCCCGAGGCCCGGAAAGACTGAAGGCGCGCTCATGCTGCTCGGAGGCGGCGACTGGCCGGTGCCGGCGTTCCGCTGGTTCGTGGAGAAAATGGGCCACGGACACCTGGTGATCCTGCGCGCCTCGGGCACCGATGACCTGCAAAAAGATTTCATCGATGAGATCGGCGGCGCCGCATCCGTCGAGACCATCGTGTTCCATTCGCGCGAGGCGGCCGGCGATCCGCGCGTGCTGAAGATCCTGCGGCACGCCGATGGCATTTTCTTCGGTGGCGGCGACCAGTCTAACTACGTGCGTTATTTCAAGGGCACGCCGCTGAACGCGCTCATCGAGGAGCACGTGCGCGCCGGCAAGCCGATCGGCGGCACCAGCGCCGGCCTCGCCATCCTCGGCGCGTGGAGCTACGGCGCGATGGATGGCGGCAGCCTCGTGTCCGAGGATGCGATGAAAAATCCGCTCGGTGGCGGTGTCACGCTGGTCGGCGATTTCCTGCATCTGCCGTATCTCTCGCGGGTCATCACCGACAGTCACTTCGCAATTCGCGAGCGTTGGGGACGGCTGCTGGTGTTTGTCGGCCGGCTCGCGACCGAGCAGAAGGACGCCGGGATCACCGGCATCGGCATCGACGAAAAAGCCGCGTTGTGCGTCGAGGCGAACGGCGTCGCTCGGGTGTATTCGATCGGCCGGGGATTCGCCTGGCTGGTGCGGCCGTTGCGTGCGCCGGACGCGCTCGCCGCCGCGCCGTTCAACTTTCGCGGCGTGCCGGTCGTGGGCGTCGGCGAGGAGAGTGCTCTCGACCTCAAGACCTTCGCGGTCATGAAGCCGGCCTTTTCGCTGAATGTGAACATCGTGAACGGCGAGTTCGACGCGGCATCGCTCGCCGCGCTCAAGTCGGCTGCCGCGACACCGCTCCGCGTGGCGGCCAAGGGATGGGCGCTGGCCATTCACGGCGGCGCCGGCGTCATCGAGCGCGGCGATCTCACGTCTGAAAAAGAGGCGGAATATCGCGCCTCACTCAATGCAGCGCTCGCGGCCGGCGAGAAGGTTCTGCGCGGCGGCGGCTCCAGTCTCGATGCCGTTGAAGCCTCGATCCGTGTGCTCGAAGATGATCCGTTGTTCAACGCGGGCCGTGGGGCGGTGTTCACCGCCGACGGCCGCAACGAGCTCGACGCATCCATCATGAATGGCGCCACGCGCATGGCCGGAGCGGTCGCCGGCGCTACGCGCACACGCAATCCCATCACGCTGGCGCGCGCGGTCATGGAGAAGTCGCCGCACGTCATGCTGGCGCGTGAGGGCGCGGATCAATTTTCGGTGGAGCAGGGTCTGCCGCAGGTGGATCCGGGCTATTTCCGCACCGAGCAACGCTGGCAACAGTTGCTCGACTGGCGCCGCGACAATGCCAAGTTGCTCGATCCCACGCACTCGCGCGGCACCGTCGGCGCGGTGGCCATCGATGTGAACGGTCACGTGGCCGCCGGTACGTCCACGGGTGGGATGACGGGCAAGCGCTGGGGACGGATCGGTGATTCGCCGGTCATTGGCGCCGGCACCTATGCCGTGGACGGGAATTGCGCCGTGTCGGCAACCGGGTCCGGCGAATACTTCATTCGCGCCAGCGCCGCGCGCCAGCTCTGCGATCGCATCGCCTGGCGCGGAGCCGATGTACAGGCGGCCGCGTCGGCGACGATAAGCGACATCGGCGACATCGGCGGAGACGGCGGCGTCATCGCCATGGATGGCGCGGGAACGATCGGCTTCGCGATGAATTCGAGCGGCATGTATCGCGGCTGGGTGACCAGCAACCTGGCCGCGGCGACGGCTATCTACTCGAGCGAAGCCGGTCCCAACCAGGGCGCGAAATAGGCCGGGCTATTTGCCGCGCAGGTAGCGGTCGAGCCAGGCCACCGTCTCGCCGAAGTAGTCCGGCCAGTCGGCACGCCGCTGCGCCGCTCCAAAATCCGCGCCGTGCACGCCGCCGGGAATCCGTACCAGCTTGACCGGAACGTTGGCGGCTTCGAGCGCCGCCTTCATCGCCTCCGACTGCGCGATGGGCACCAGCGTGTCGGCATCACCGTGCAGCAGCAACACCGGCGGAGATCGTGCGCTCACGTGCGTGATGGGCGATGCGGCCGCATAGGCCGCGGCCGCCGATGCGTTCGACGGCGGCGCTTCCATGAACGAGACCACGTAAGCCGTGCCTTCGACCGTGTCGATGCGGGCGAGGTCGAGCAGCGGGGCGCGCAGTACCACCGCGGTGAGCGCCGCCGATTCGCGATTCACCGGATCCGCGTCCTGCGGATCGCCCGCCGACCCGAGCATCGCGGCGAGGCCTAACAAGTGGCCGCCCGACGAGCCGCCGACCCCGCCGAGGCGCGTGGCGTCGATGCCGTATTCGCGGGCATGAAAGCGTACGAAGCGGATCGCGCGTTGCACGTCGTCGATCGCCGCCGGGTAGTGGAAGCGCGGCGCCGCGCGATGGTTGATGGCAAACACGGTGTAGCCCGCCGCGAGCAACGGCGGACCCCAGGTGTCGATCTGCTGTTCCTTCAGCGGCGGCGCGCCGTACTGCAGGCCCGACTGCCAGCCGCTGCCGGAAATGAACACGACGCCAAAGCCGTTCGGTTTTTCCGGCCGATGCACGTCGAGCAACAGTCCGAGGCCCGAATACATGCCGTAGACGACATTGCGCTCGATCGTCGTGGCCGCCGATGCGGCCAGCGGCAACAGTGCCGCGATGAAAATCAGGACTCGGCGCATGCCCGTCCTAGCGCCGGCCCTGGCCTTCGGCCATCACCACTTCTTCCGGCGCATTCACGAAGTAGCCCTGGATGAACTGCACGCCCAGTTGCCACAGCACCGCCATGGTGTTCGCGTCCTCGACTCTTTCGGCAATGGTTTCGATCTTGAGCTTGCCGGCGTGCTCGACCAGCTTCTTGACGATCGTCTGGGTTTCGAAGTTGCCGGCCAGGTCCTGCATCAGTGCGCCGTCGATCTTGATGAAATCGAGCGGCACCGCTCCGAGCAGCTTGATCGGATCGCGGCCGGAGCCGAAGCGTTCGATCGCGATGCGGAAGCCCATTTTCTTGAGGGCGTTGAGCTGCGCCAGCGAGGCGGTCATGTACTGCTCGGCGATGCTCTCGGTGATCTGGAAGCAGATGCGTTCGGGCTTGTGCGCGCCGGTTGCGAGTTGCGTCTTGAGCCAATCGGCAAAGCCACCGTCGAGAACGCTGTCGCGCGACAGGCGCACGAACAGACAGCCCGGTTTTTTCTGCGCCGCGAACGATAGTGAGGCGCCCACCACCCAGCGATCGATGTTCTTGAGCAGGTCGTTGCGCTCGGCGGCGGCCATGAACTCCGCCGGCAGCACTTCCTTGCCCTGGTGATCGAGCATGCGCACCAGCACGTCGAACATGTTCGGATCGTCGCCCTGCAGGCTGGCGACCGGCTGCTGCACGAGCCGGAAGCGATTTTCCATGAGCGCCGATTTGATGTGCTTGACCCAGATCTTGTCGTAAGCCTGGACTCGCGTGTCGGTGTCGGCCTTGTCGAGATGGAAAATCTGATTGCCGCCCTGGCCGCGTCCGCGTCGTACGGCTTCGACCACGTCGGCGACGATGGCGTCGATGCCCGAGCCGCCGACCGGTACGGTAGTGAGGCCGATGGTGCAGCTCGAGTGAACGGTTTTCTGTCCGACCGTGGAGGTGTTCTCGCTGAAGCGGGCCAGCACGGCTTCCGCCCAGGCTTCGACGTCGTGCGTGTTGCCGCGCTCGAGCAGCGCCAGGAACGAGACGCCCGAGAGACGGCCGGCGATGTCGTTCGGCCCGAGGTGCGACTTGAGGGTCGCGGCGTATTCGCCCACCAGTTGCTCGCTGGCCCGCGCGCCGACGTCCTTTTCGAGTTCGGCGAACTTGTCGGGCCGCACCAGTGCCATGAATCGCACGCCGCCAGCCGGTGGCGCGGCAATGCGTACGCCGATCGCATCGAGCAGTGGTCGGCGCAGCAGCAGGCCGGTGGAGGCATCGCGCTTCACCGCGTCGGACAGGTCGGTGGTGAGCTGGCGATCGTCGCGCTTCTTCGCGGGAACCATGATGCGCACGCACGGTTCGTTCTCGAACTCGCCCGGCGTCAGCACCAGGTCGAGCTGCAATTGCGTGCCGTCGCCTAACAAGGCGGTCACCTTGAGCGGATGGTCGGTCCACTTTCCCTGCGCGCACGCGACCAGCGCGCCCTTGAGTGCGGCATGCGAGCGATCATCGAAGAGATCCATGAGCGGCTGGCCGACGACCGCGCCGGCGTCGGCATAACCGAACAGCTCGAGCCAGGTCTGGTTGGCGTCGACCACGATGCCTTCCTGCACTTGCAGAATGGCGTCGTTGGACCGCTGCAGCACCGACTGCAATTGCCGCCGGTAGTCGCTGGCCGACTGCAAGGTCGAATTCAGCGCGCGCTCGAGCCGGAACGAGCGCAGCTCTCGCGAGATCACGGCCTGCACCCGATCGGTGGCCGACAGCGAAACCACGTCGCGGGCGCCGAGGCGCATGCCGGTGGCGATGTCGCCTTCGGATATTTGCGGACGCACCAGCACGATCGGCACCTGGGGCGCGAGCTGGTCGCGCACGGTCGCGGCCTGCTTGGCATCGGCCTCGGATACGTAGGCGCACACCAGCAATTCCGGATTGAGCTGTTCGAGGGCTTCGCCGAGGTCGCGCACCGCGGGAATCCAGGTGCAATGCACCGGTTCACCCGCCTTGCGCATCAGGCTGTTGATGAACTCGGATGGTTCACGCTGCGGCGAAAAGACGATGAGCGGAACGGCAGAATTGTCCGTCAAGTGGACTCCCCGGGTACGCGGGCCCAGGCGAGGCGCCGCATTCAAACAAGCGCGGCGAGTTTAGCACCCGTGCCCCGAAGTCCTGCCTGCGAGCAGGTTCACAGTTGGCCGCGAGTGTTTCGTATGGCGGGGGTTTCCCCCGGAACCTGTGCAGAGGGTCCCGGGGTGGGTATCATGCGCGGTCTTTTTTGCAGGCCCAATATCGGGCAATTACGAGAATCCCCATGTCCAATTACACGACCAATGAAATTCGCGGCGGAATGAAGTTACTGATCGACGGCGATCCGTACGCCGTGATCGACAACGAGTACGTGAAACCGGGCAAGGGGCAGGCGTTCAATCGCATCCGCGTGCGCAATCTGAAGACGGGTCGCACCGTCGAAAAGAGCTATCGCTCGGGCGAGTCGATCGAAGCTGCCGACGTGATGGACGTCGAGATGCAGTATCTCTACAAGGACGGCGATTTCTGGGCCTTCATGAATCCCGAGAACTTCGAGCAGCTTACCGCCGGCGAAGCCGCGGTGGGCGATGCCGCCAAGTGGCTCAAGGACGGAATCGTCTGCATCATCACGCTGTGGAATGGTGTGCCGCTGCTGGTGACGCCGCCGCCGCACATCGATCTGAAAGTGGTCGAGACCGATCCGGGCCTGAAGGGCGACACCGCGACCGGTGGTCAGAAGGTGGCCAAGCTCGAGACCGGCGCCTCGGTCCGCGTGCCGCTGTTCATCAACGAAGGTGAGCTGTTGCGCATCGACACGCGCACCGGCGAGTACGTCTCCCGCTCCAAGGGCTAGTTAGCCGAGCGAGTCCAGGAAGATCTTCGCCAGCGCCTCGAGGCCGCGCGCGTCGATGGCGCCGAAGCGCGCCTTGAGCGGGCTGTCGAGATCGAGCACGCCCAGTAGCTCGGACCCGCGTACCAGCGGAATCACGACCTCCGAATTGGAGGCGGAGTCGCAGGCGATGTGCCCCGGGAAGGCGTGCACGTCGGTCACCAGCACCGTTTCGCGGCGCGCGGCTGCAGTGCCGCAAACGCCTTTGCCCATCGCGATGCGCACGCAGGCCGGTTTCCCCTGGAAGGGTCCCAGGACCAGCTCGCCACTCTTATATAAGTAGAACCCGGTCCAGTTGAGATCCGGCAGCGCACCATAAATGAGGGCCGCGGTATTGGCGGCATTGGCGATCAGGTCGCGCTCGCCGGTGAGCAGGGCGGCAAGGTCGCGCGCCAGCTCGCGGTAGGCGGATTCCGCATCGCCGAAGTCGTAACTCTGCGTGACGTGGCTCATCAGGCGCGCTCCGTGGGAAAGGCGAGGACTTGATCGATATTCGTGGCGCCCATGGCCAGCATGAGCACGCGATCGAAACCGAGCGCGACTCCGGCGCAATCGGGCACGCCGGCGTCGAGCGCGGACAACAGATGCGCGTCGAGAGCGAACGTGGGCAGGCCGCGCGACGCGCGCGTCTTTTGATCCGCCGCGAAGCGCAGGCGCTGTTCGGCGCCATTGGTGAGCTCGTGATAACCGTTGGCGAGCTCCACGCCATGATGATAGAGCTCGAAACGCAGCGCGACGCGCGGGTCGTCGGCGTCGAGGCGGGCGAGGGCGGCCTGCGAGGCGGGATAGCGGTGCAGAAACGTGAGCGTCGCGGCACCGAGCGCGGGGCCGACCTGGGCGCCGACGATGAGATCGAGCAATTCGTCGCGCGAGGCCACTCGCGCGTGATCGGCCGAGAGTCCCAACGCTTGCGCGGCCCGTTGCAGCTCGGCGATGTCGGCCTCGAACGGATCGAATCCCGCGTGACGCCGCAGCGCGTCGCGATAGCTCAGGAACTCGACCGGCAGCTGCGCGGCGCCTAACAATTCACGCGTGAGATCCGCGACCTCGCGCATCAGGTCCTCGAGCGTGAACCCGAGCCGATACCATTCGAGCATGGTGAACTCGGGGTTGTGCTGCCGGCCCCGCTCGGCGCCACGATAGACGCGACAGATCTGGTAGATATCGCCACTGCCGGCGGCGAGCAACCGCTTCATGGCGTATTCGGGTGAGGTGTGCAGGAACAGCGGCGCATCGCGGCCGGGTACGTTGACGCTCACGCTGCCGAGATTCACGTCGGATACCGGCGCGTTGACCATGGCCGGGGTTTCGACCTCGAGCACCTGGCGCGAATTGAAAAACTCCCGCGTGGAGCGCAGCGCCTGTGCGCGCCGGCGCAGCGCGGCGATGCCCGCCGTCGGGCGCCAGAGAGCCGGGTCACTCACCGCCGGGTCCGGGCAGCGGCCGCCAGTCACGCAGAGTCCCGATGCGTTCGCCCATGCGCAGGGCTTGTCCCGCGCGCAGGCTCTCGGACCATTGGGCGGCGCCCGGTGGCAGCAGCAGGATCACGGTCGAGCCCATGTTGAAGCGCGCCATTTCCGCGCCTTTCGCCAGCGTCGCCGCGGTGAGCCCATCGCGCACCGGCAGCGCCGTGACCTCCCGAAGTTTGCGCGGCGTCACCTCGCCATGCCACACCGTGGCCATGCTGCCGACATTGAGCGCGCCCACCAGGATGATGGCCCATGGCATTCCGCCCGCATCGAAGCCGCAGAACACGCGCTCGTTGCGCGAGAACAGCCCTGGCACCAGCTGCGCGGTGGTGCGATTCACGCTGAAGAGGCGCCCCGGCACATAGAAACACTCGCGCAGCTCTCCGGCGATCGGCATGTGGATGCGGTGATAGTTGTAAGGCGCCAGGTAGATAGTCGCGAACGAGCCGCCGGCGAAGGTGCGCTCCCACGCGGCATTGCCCGCGAGCAGCGCGCGCAGGGTGTAGTCGCGGCCCTTGGCCTGCACCAGCCGATCGGCGGTCAGCGCGCCCGCTTCGCTCACCGTGCCGTCGACGGGCGAGACGATGGCCCGAGGATCCGGGTCCACCGGGCGCGTGTCGGCGCGCAGCGCACGCGTGAAGAATTCGTTGAAGCTCGCGTATGCAGTGGGGTCGGTCTCGACCGCGTCGGACATGTCGGGTTTGAAGCCGCGCACGAACAGCCGGATCAACGCGTTCTTGAACCAGACGGAGCGAGAGCGCGTGGCGGCGAACACCAGGCGCGAAATTCCGTGTTGCGGCAGCAGGTGTTGAAGCGCGACGAAAGCGCGTCCACCGCCGCCCGGACCCCGTTCAATCGGCGACGATTCATTCTGGAGCTCATTCATGAACGCGCGCCCGCGAGTACTGGCGCGAGCCTTGCGACATCGCGCGTGAGCGCGGCGGCATTGAAGGGAGGCGTGAATACGGCAACGATGCGCGCCTCGGAATCGAGTGCAAAGACGGTGGCGGAGTGATCCATGGTGTAGTCACCGCCGGGCAGATCGACGCGACTGGCGGCCACGCCGAAACTCTTCGTGGTCTTCACAATTTCAGACGCCGTACCCGTGAGGCCGATAAGATCGCCGCCGAATGACGAGATGTACTTGCCGAGCTGCTCGGGTGTGTCGCGCTCGGGATCCACGCTGATGAGCGCCACCTTGAGGCCGGGCATTGCCACCTGCTTCTGCACGCTCGCGAGCAGGGCGAGCGTCGTCGGACACACGTCGGGGCAATGGGTGAAGCCGAAGAACACCAGCGTGGGATGCCCGCGCAGTGCAGCCGTCGGCTGGGGCGCGCCGTGCGAGTCGACCAGATTGAATTCGGCCAATGCCCGTGGCTGCGGCAAGGAAGTGCCCGACTCGAGCGATGGGACGGCTGGCTGGCTCACCAGCCGCGCCACGTATACACCCGCCAGCGCGGCAGCCACCGCAATGGCCGCAATTGAAATCCAGTAACGATTCGACATGGCGCGATTATTCCACATCACCGTCGGTGAACTGATCGCAAGCGTCACGCGGCGCCTGCAACGCGCGCGGGTGTACTTCGGGCACGGCACCGACAATGCGCGCGACGAGGCCGCGGCGCTGGTGCTGCATGGCCTGAAACTGCCGTCTGACGCGCCGTTGCGCGTGTTGAAGCGACGCGTCAACGGTGCTGCGCGTGCGCGGGTCGAGGCGCTGCTGCTGCGGCGTATCGAGGAGCGCAGGCCGCTCGCCTATCTCACTCATGAAGCCTGGTTCGCCGGGTTGCGCTTCTACGTCGATGAGCGCGTACTGATTCCGCGTTCCGCAATCGCCGAGCTCATCGAGCGCCGGTTCGCGCCCTGGATCGTCACCGCGCGTGTCAAGAATGTGCTCGACATGGGAACCGGCTCGGGCTGCATTGGGCTCGCGTGCGCGAAGGCGTTCCCGCGCGCACGCGTCGACGCGGCCGACATCGATGCCGGCGCGCTCGAAGTGGCCGCCATCAACCGGCGTGCCTTGCGCCTAACACGTCGCGTGCGGCTCATCGAATCCGACCATTTCGCGGCGCTTTCGGGCAATTCGTACGATATCATCGTCAGCAATCCGCCCTATGTCGGTGAACGCGAGATGCGCGGCCTGCCGCGCGAGTATTGTCACGAGCCGCGACTCGCGCTTGCGTCCGGCCGCGATGGTCTCGAGTCGGTGGCAACCATCCTGCGCGAAGCCCGGAAGCACCTGCGGCCGGAGGGGCTCCTGGTGGTCGAAGTCGGCAACACCGAGCGATTGTTGACGCGCGCGTATCCGAAAACGCCGTTCACCTGGCTCGATTTCGAACGTGGCGGCGGTGGTGTGTTCCTGCTGACGCGCGAGCAGTTAGAGTAAGGACTTAACTTGATGGAAGGGCATGTCCGGTAATTCCATAGGCAGACTGTTCACGGTGACGACCTTTGGCGAAAGCCACGGGCCGGCGCTCGGCTGCATTGTCGACGGTTGCCCGCCGGGCCTCGAGCTCACCGCGGCGGACCTGCAGGGCGACGTGGATCGCCGGCGCACCGGCACTTCGCAGTTCGTGAGCCAGCGTCGCGAAGGCGACGAAGTCAGGATTCTCTCCGGCGTCTTCGAAGGCATGACCACGGGAACGCCGATCGGGATCGTCATCGAGAACACCGACGCGCGCTCGCGCGACTACGAGAAGATCAAAGACCGTTTCCGTCCCGGCCACGCCGACTACACCTATCAGCAGAAATACGGTTTTCGCGACTACCGCGGCGGCGGCCGCTCATCGGCGCGCGAAACCGTCGTGCGCGTCGCGGCTGGCGCCATCGCGCGGAAATATCTGCAGACGAGGCTGGGCGTGGCCATCAGCGGCTACCTGAGCCAGATCGGCGCGTTGAGCATCGATCCGGTCAATCCGGAGACCGCCTATGACAATCCATTCTTCTGTCCCGATCCGTCGCGCATCAAAGAGCTCGAAGACCTCATGTGGAAGATCCGCGGCGACGGCGATTCGGTCGGCGCCAAGGTCACGGTGATCGCGCGCGGTGTGCCGCCTGGATGGGGCGAGCCGGTGTTCGATCGACTCGATGCGGATCTGGCGCACGCGATGATGGGCATCAATGCCGTGAAAGCGGTGGAGATCGGTGCCGGCGTCGGCTCGGCAGCGCAACGCGGCAGCGAACATCGCGACGAGCTCACGCCCACCGGCTTTCTCGGCAACAATGCCGGCGGCATCCTCGGCGGCATCTCTTCCGGGCAGGACGTGATCGCGCACGTCACGTTCAAGCCCACGTCCAGCATCCAGGTGCCGGGCAAGACCATCGACATCGCCGGCAATCCAGTGGAAGTCGTCACCACCGGCCGGCACGACCCCTGCGTCGGCGTGCGCGCCACGCCGATCTGCGAAGCCATGCTGGCCATCGTGCTCATGGATCACTGCCTCCGGCATCGCGGCCAGAACGCCGACGTGCGTTGCGCCACGCCGGTCATCACCAAGGCTGGTAGTTAGTCATGAACGAACCGAAGAAAGGGCCCGCAAAAGGCTATGGTGTGGCCGTGCTCGGAGCCACCGGGCTGGTCGGTGACATGATCATCAAGGTGCTCGAAGAGCGTGACTTTCCGGTGTCCGAGCTGTTTCCGCTCGCCAGCAGCCGCTCACTCGGCAAGCGCGTCGAGTTTCGCGGCCGGCACGTTCCGGTGATCGACGTCGCCACGTTCGATTTCGCGCGTGCGCAGATCGGCTTGTTCTCCGCCGGTGGAGATGTCTCGCGCGAGTACGCGCCGAAAGCCGCCGCCGCCGGCTGCATCGTCATCGACAACACTGCGGAGTTCCGCTACGAGGACGACATTCCGCTGGTCGTGCCCGAGGTGAACCCGAAGGCGATTGGCGCGTACAAGAAGCGCGGCATCATCGCCAACCCGAACTGCTCGACCATCCAGATGGTGGTGGCGCTGAAACCCATCTACGACGCCGTGGGCATCACGCGCGTGAACGTCGCCACCTATCAATCCGTGTCCGGCGCGGGCAAGGAAGCCGTCGACGAACTCGCCGCGCAAACGACCGCGCTCATGAGCGGCGAACAGCCGGGCAAGCCCCAGGTCATCGCCAAACGCATCGCGTTCAACTGCGTTCCGCAGATCGACAAGTTCATGGACAACGGCTACACCAAAGAAGAGATGAAGATGGTGTGGGAGACGCAGAAGATCCTCGGCGATCCGTCCATCCTGGTGAATGCCACGGCCGTGCGCGTGCCGGTATTCTTCGGTCATTCGGAGGCCGTACACATCGAAACCCGGGAAAAGATTACGGCGGAAGCGGCCCGCGAGCTGCTCAGGCGCGCCCCCGGTATAGAGGTGTTAGACGAGCGGAAGCCCGGCGGGTACCCCACGGCAGCCACCGAAGCCGCGAACCGGGACACGGTTTATGTCGGACGCATTAGGGAAGATATAAGTCACGAACGCGGACTTAACTTATGGATCGTTTCGGACAACATCCGGAAGGGTGCTGCCACGAACAGCGTCCAGATCGCCGAGATTTTGGTGCGAGAGCATATTTAAGTTATATTGCGGACGGTTTCAGCCTAGCGTCGGAAGTTTCGGCCCTAAGCTTATGTTTCGATAAAGAAATCATCGAGTAAAACGTCGCTGACGGTGGTTGTGGAGACGCGAATGCTGCGTATTGGTCTCGCCCGGGGTTTCCTGGCTCTTTTGCTGTTGCCCGGAGTCTCCTTTGCTCTGGGGCTGGGTGACGTTCATCTGAACTCCCCGCTCAACGCGCCGCTCGATGCGGAAATCGAACTCGTCAATGCGACTCCCGAAGACCTCGCCACTCTCGATGCGACGCTAGCCTCGAAAGATACGTTCGCCCGGTATGGCCTCGATTGGCCGCCTTTCATGTCGTCGGTGACGGTCACGCGCGACCGCTCGGCCAGTGGCGCGCAGGTCTTGCGCATCAAGTCCACCGAAACCGTCACCGAGCCTTTCCTCACGCTGCTCATCGAAGCTTCGTGGGCGCGCGGGCGCCTGGTGCGTGAGTACACCGTGCTGCTCGACCCGCCGGTGTTTGCGCCCAACGCCGTCGCGGCGGCCCAGCCGTCCATGCCAGCGGCGGGTGGAGCGAACGCTTCCGGCCAGATTTCACGTCCTGCCCAGACCGAAACCCAGAATGCGGCGCCGACTTCCGCCGGCGGCGGTGACAGTTATGAAGTGCAGCGCGGCGACAGCCTGTCGGCCATAGCGCGCCGTTTGTCCGCGAGCACCGGTTCGCAGACCTCCCAGCTCATGGTGGCTATCTACCGCGGGAATGCCGGCGCCTTCGAAGGCGACATGAATCGTCTGCGCGCAGGATCGGTGTTGAGAATTCCGGGCAGCGACGAAATCGCCGCCGTATCGCCCACCGAGGCAAGTGGCGAAGTGCGTCGCTTGGCCGGCGGTTACAGCGCCTCCAGCGGTACCTCAGGCGGTGGCCGCCTGCGGCTGGTGCCGCCGAGCGATTCCGCGTCGAACCCCGGCGCATCGGCCGCCAACTCAGGCCAGGTCGATGAGCTCCAGAATCGCGTGCGCGAACTCGAGGGGCAGCTCAACGAATCCAAACGCATGCTCGAGCTGCGCAATACTGAGCTTGCCGACTTGCAGGCGAAGTTAGCCGCTTCGCAGCAGCCGCCGGTGGCGGCGCAGCCGGCACCGACGCAGACTCCGGTGGAGCAGCCGGCGCAGCCCGCGACCGCAGCTCCGGAAACCGCGACGCCCGAAGCCGCGGCGCCTACACAGGAACCCGCACCGACGCCGGCTGAAACGCCTGCCGCGCAGACCCCGGCCGAGCAGACGCCGGCCGCCACGACCAGCGAGACGGAAGAGCCGTCGCTCGTCGACAAGCTCATTGCAAATTGGTACCTGGTCGCTGGCGCTTTGCTGGCACTGATTCTCGTCGTGTTGTTCGCCAAGTCGCGCGGCAAGCGCAAGTCGGCCGAGTTCGACGACAACCTGGGCCGCCTTGCGGACCACGGCGAAGACCGCCTGGCGCAGCCGCTGGACTCGCTTTCGGATACCGGTCGCATGCGTGCGCCGAACATGGGTTCGATTCCCGAGGACATCCTCGTCGAAGAGTCCGGAACCCATCGGGCGCTGCAGGAAACGCAGGACATTCCGCTCGCGCCCACGGTGCGCACCGACGAGACCATCAGCAGCGAAACCGCGGTCAATCTCGACCAGGGCGATCCGCTTGCTGAAGCCGATTTCCACATGGCCTATGGTTTGTACGACCAGGCCGCCGACCTCGTGCGCATCGCGATCCAGCGCGAGCCCGATCGTCGCGATCTCAAGCTCAAGCTCCTCGAAGTCTTCTTCGTGTGGGGCAACCGAGATCAGTTCATTGCCACAGCGCGCGAGCTTTCCGATACGCGCGGCGAGTCGACGCAGGGCGAGTGGGAAAAGATCGTCATCATGGGCAAGCAGATTGCCCCCGAAGACCAGATGTTCTCCGACGGCAGCGGCGGTGGAGGCGGTGCAGTCGGTGTCGATCTCAATCTCGACGCCGGCGGTTCGGGCCGCGTCGACTTCGATCCTTTCGATGTCAGTGCGCGAATGGACGTGACGGGTGGCGGCAATTCCGACGCCGTCGATCTTGATCTCGGCAGCGCGCTGCGCGATCCGGACGCGACCGGCGAAGGCCTGGCGCTGCCCACGGAGAGGAGCGGTCAGACCACGCGCGAGATGACCGTGAAGATGACGCCGGCCGGTTCGGAAGCCCCGACCGTCGAGCAGCCTGCGCTGCGTCCGCTCGACGAGCCGACGATCCGCGAGAAGGTGGAAGGCGCCATGCGGCGCAAGCTGAGCTCTGATCAGACTGCGGAACTTGCTCTCGATGACCTCGGCCTCGAGCTCGGCTCGCTCGAACAAACTGATTCGCAGATCGGCCTCAAGCCCGTGGGCGGCATGCCCCGCGGACCGGATGCCAATGCACCTACCATGGTCGCGGGTCTCGATGAGAACTCACAGCGCCTTCTGGCGGCCGCTGCTGCGCGCCACGGCGGCGGAGACGCCGATGACTCGCAGATCACCGAACACGGCGCGAGCGGCACCTGGTTCCTGACCGAGCGCGAGCTCGGCGGCGATGTCGATCTGACCAAGGGACGTTCGATCGATCCAAACAGCACCGCGTCGATGTCCAAGCTGCAGATGCCGGAAGAAGGCTTCGACATCTCCTCGACCTCGCGGCTCGCCGCGATCGATCGCAACAACCTCGATTTTCCGGTTGAGCCCACGTCACGTCAGCCGGCGATGCGCAGCAAGGTTGACCTCGATCTTGGCGGCAATGGCTACGACCTCCCGGGCAGCCCGACCGAAGAGCTCGCGGTTCCCGATCTCGAACCGGTCACGCTTTCGGAAGTCGGCACCAAGCTCGACCTGGCTCGCGCCTACGTCGACATGGGCGATCCGGACGGCGCGCGCAACATCCTCAACGAAGTGCTCTCGGAAGGCTCCGCTTCGCAAAAGCAGGAAGCGCAGCGCTTGTTAGAGTCGCTGCCCGGCTAGCCCGCGCGGGGCGTCGGACTCCTGAATGCCTCGATTCGCGGCCGGCCTCGAGTACGACGGCCGCGCGTACTCGGGCTGGCAATTCCAGCCCGGTCTTGCAACCGTTCAGGGCGTGGTGCAACACGCTTTCTCGCGCGTGGCGGATTCGCCGGTGGAATGCGTGTGCGCCGGGCGCACCGATGCCGGAGTGCACGCCAGCGCACAGGTGGTTCACTTCGACACCACCGCCGTGCGCAGCGAGCGCGGCTGGCGCCTCGGCGCCAACTCCTATCTACCCTCGGACGTCAGCGTCGCGTGGCTGCGCGAGGTGCCGGCGCAGTTTCATGCGCGCTTCAGCGCGCTGGCGCGAAGCTATCGCTATCTCATCTTCAATCGTGATTCACGCTCGGCGCTCGCTGCAGGTCGCGCCACCTGGGAACGCCGGCCGCTCGACGCCGAGCGCATGCATGCGGTCGCCCAGGTCCTGGTGGGCGAGCACGACTTCAGCGCGTTTCGCGCCATCGAGTGCCAGGCAAAGTCCCCGCTGCGGCGGGTCGAGCGCGTCGAGGTCACGCGCAACCTGGAGACAATCACGCTCGCGATCACGGCCAATGCCTTCCTGCATCACATGGTGCGCAACGTCGCCGGACTGCTGATGTCGGTCGGCCACGGGGAATCGCCACCGGAACGCGTGGCCGCGGTCCTGGCGAGTCGGGACCGCAAGTGCAATGCGGCGACCGCGCCGCCCGATGGTCTGTACCTCGCCGCTGTGCGATATCCGGCCGAGTTCGGCCTGCCGCTCCAATCCGCTATCATCGGCCGCATTCCGGAATAGGGACTGACGCCAGACATGTCGTGGTTCGAGAAAATAATGCCCTCGCGGATCAAGACCGAGCGCCGCACGCGCTCGGTGCCGGAGGGGCTGTGGATCAAGTGTTCCGCCTGCGATGCGGTGCTGTACCGCGCCGAGCTCGAGCGCAATCTCAACGTGTGCCCGAAATGCAGCCATCACATGCGCATCGGCGGACGCGAACGGCTGGCGCGCTTCCTCGACGAGGGCGAGCAGATCGAGATCGGCGCCGAGGTTTCGCCGGAAGACCCGCTCAAGTTCCGCGACAGCAAACGATACCGGGACCGCCTCGCCGCCGCGCAGAAGGCTACCGGCGAACGCGACGCGATGATCGTCCTCGCCGGCACGCTCGAAGCGTTACCCATCGTCGCCTGCGCGTTCGAATTCAAGTTCCTCGGCGGTTCGATGGGGTCGGTGGTCGGCGAACGTTTCAAGCGCGGTGTCGATCACTGCATCCAGAATCGCGCCCCGCTGGTGTGTTTCTCATCGAGCGGCGGTGCACGCATGCAGGAAGCATTGTTTTCGCTGCTGCAGATGGCGAAGACCAGCGCGGCGCTTGCGCGGCTTGCGCAGGCGCGGCTGCCTTTCATCTCGGTGTTGACCGATCCGACGACCGGCGGCGTGTCCGCGAGCCTCGCCATGCTCGGCGATCTCAATGTGGCCGAGCCGCGCGCTCTCATCGGATTCGCCGGTCCCCGAGTGATTCAACAGACCGTGCGTGAAACGCTGCCGGAAGGATTTCAGCGCAGCGAGTTCCTGCTCGATCACGGCGCGCTCGATCTGATCGTCGATCGCCGCGACATGCGCGAACGCCTGGGCGCGCTGTTGCGGCTGTTGATGCGCCAGCCCGCGGCCGCGCCGACTGCTGTCGCGACCTCTCAGTAAGACTTACAGTCATGCGCTCGCTCGCCCAGTGGCTCGAGCAGCAACAGAAGTCACACCCCAGCGCCATCGAACTCACGCTGAGCCGCGTGCGCGAAGTGGCGCGGCGCCTCGACCTGCTCCAGCCGGCGAGTCGCGTGGTGACGGTGGGCGGCACGAACGGCAAGGGTTCGACGGTTGCCTGGCTGGACGCGTTGTTGCGCGCGGCGGGCTTGCGCTGCGGCCGTTTCACCTCACCACACCTCTCGCGCTACAACGAACGCATTTGCATCGACGGCGTCGAAGCCAGCGATTCCAGCCTCATCGCATCCTTCGAGCGCATCGACGCGGCGCGCGGCGACATCACGCTCACTTTCTTCGAATACAACGCGCTCGCCGCACTCGACCAGTTTCGCGTGAGCTCGGTGGACGTGGCGGTGCTCGAGGTGGGACTTGGAGGGCGGCTCGACGCGACCAACATCATCGATGCCGACGTGGCCGTGGTGTGCTCGATCGGCCTCGATCACGCCGACTGGCTGGGCAACACGCTCGAGGCGATTGGCCGCGAGAAGGCGGGCATTTTCCGCCAGGGGCGTCCCGCGGTGTTGGGCAGCGCGGACATGCCGGGCTCGCTATGGAACGCAATCGAGGTGATCGGCGCGCGGGCCGTGGTGCCGGGCCGCGACTTTTTTTACTCCGCGACCGGAGCGAGCTGGAACTTCGAGTACGGTGAGCTCACGCTGCGCGGTCTGCCCATGCCTTCGCTTGCCGGTGTCCATCAGCTTGGCAATGCTGCCACCGCGCTGGCCACGTTGAAAAACCTCCAGGTGACACTCACGCACACTGGCGTCAGTCACGCACTGCGCACCGTTCAGCTCGGTGGACGATTCCAGCGCATTTCCGGGAAGGTCGAGTGGATTCTCGACGTGGCGCACAACGTGCCGGCGGCTCTGGGCCTCGCCGCGAACCTGCGCGCATTGCCGCGCGCGCGCACGATTGCCGTCTGCGCAATCCTCGCGGACAAGGATATTCAGGGAATCGCCGCGGCGCTTGCCGCTGAAGTCGACGAGTGGATTCTGGTGGCTCTCGACGGGCCGCGCACCGTGTCGACCGACGAGATCGCGCGTCAGTTGCCGCGCGGCGCCAGGATTCTCGGGTCGGCGGCCGACGTCGCCGCCGGTTGCCGCATGGCGCGCGAAGCGGCGGCGCCTGGTGAACGCATTCTGGTGTTCGGGTCTTTCCTCACGGTCGGGCCGGCGCTCGAATTCCTTGGGCCCGATTTCCTTGGGCTATAGTTCACCCATGGATTCACGAGCCAAGCAACGACTGACCGGTGCCGTGATTCTCGTCGCGTTGTTCGTGCTGCTGGTGCCCGAACTACTTACCGGGCCGAGCGGGGCGGATGTGCCGGCCGGCACACCGAACGACGAGGGAATGCGCCGCTACACCATCGATCTCAATGCCTCGACTCCCTCGGCGCAGCCGGAAAACTCCAAGGCGCCGCAGCCGGCGGTCGTGCTGCCGCCGGTGGCCGAGAGTGCTCAAGCCAATCCCGGTGAGGCCGCGGTGCCCGTGCAATCCGTGCCGGAAGTTCAGCCTGACAATGTTCCGGCAGAAAAACCGGCGCCGAAGCCTGTCGTCGCGCTACCCGCGATGCCGGTCGAAACGCCGCGACCCGCCGCCCCGGTGCCCGTCGAACGCGGCAGTTTCGTCGTGCAGCTCGGCAGCTTTGGGAGCCGCGACAACGCCGACCGCCTGGTCCGCGATATGACCGCCAAGGGTTTCGCTGCGTTCGTGGCTCCGATCACCAGCGGCGGCCGCGAGCTCTACCGCGTCCGCGTAGGACCGACTCGCGATCGCGGCGCGGCGGAGGCCCTGGCTGCACAACTACGGCGCGTTGGCCAGTCCGGCAGCATCGTACCGATTTCGTGAATTCCGGCGGCTACTTGGCTGCATTCGACTTGGGGCGTCGAGTACAATGCCGCGCCTGCTTCGAGGGCGTCGCGGCCTGACTTATCGAATGATCGCAGTCGACTACATCATCATCGCGATTCTGATCATTTCCGCCGTCATGGGCCTCGTCCGGGGCCTGCTTCGCGAGGCCATCGCGGTCATCACCTGGTTTCTCGCCATCATTCTCGCCTGGAGCTTCGGTTCCACGCTCGAGCCCATGCTGGGCGGCATCCTGGTCGGTTCGCCGATGCGCATCTGGGCAGCCCGCGCCATCATCTTCGTCTTCGTGCTCCTCCTGGGCGGTGCGGTGAGCGTGATACTTGGACATTTCGTTCGCGTCTCCATGTTCGCCGGCATGGACAAGTTCCTGGGTTTCGTCTTCGGCATCATTCGCGGCGTGGTCATCGTCGGGGCGTTCACCATCGCCATCCAGGCGCTGCGCATGGATGAAGACGCGCGCTGGAAGAACTCCCGCCTCATGCCTTACGCCATCGGTGTGGCGGACGCTCTGCGCGGCATAGTCGGTGAAAAGCTCGAGCGCATCGAAATGAAGATGAACCAGCAAGCAACCTCCACCTGAGGATCCCAAACGAATGTGTGGCATAGCCGGAATCGTCGGTACGAGCGGAGTCAATCAACGGATCTATGACGCGCTGACGGTGCTTCAGCATCGTGGTCAGGACGCCGCCGGCATCGCCACGGTCGCCGAAGGCGAGCTCTTCGTGCGCAAGGGGCAGGGCCTCGTGCGCGATGTTTTCCAGCAGAGCCACATGCTGGACCTCAAGGGCAACATCGGCATGGGCCACGTGCGTTACCCGACGGCCGGCTGCGACAACGCCGCCGAAGCGCAACCTTTCTACGTCAACGCGCCGTACGGCATCTGCCTCGCGCACAACGGCAATCTGACCAATGCAAAAGAGCTGGGCGAAGTGCTCGAGCGCGAAGATCGCCGCCATCTCAACACCAGTTCCGATTCCGAGGTGCTGCTCAACGTGCTCGCTTCCGAGCTGCAGCGCGTAGGTACGCCGCGTGTCACGCCGGCCGACATCTTCGCCGCGGTCAGCGCAGTTTATCGTCGATGCCGCGGCGGCTACGCGGTGGTCGCCATGGTCATCGGCCACGGATTGCTCGCCTTCCGCGATCCAAACGGCATCCGCCCGCTGGTGCTCGGCCAGCGTGAAACGCCGAAGGGCGCCGAGTGGATGCTGGCTTCCGAAAGCGTGGCGCTCGACATGCTGGGTTTCAAGCTGGTGCGCGATGTCGCGCCTGGCGAAGTCATTTATATCGACGGCCATGGCCGCCTGCATTCGCAGGTGTGCGTGGCCACCACGCACCACGCGCCGTGCATATTCGAGTACGTGTATCTCGCGCGCCCGGACTCGCTCATCGACAACATTTCGGTGCATCGCGCGCGCATGCGCATGGGCGAGCGGCTCGCGGAAAAGATCCTTCGCGAACGCGCCGACCACCACATCGACGTGGTCATTCCGATTCCCGACACCAGCCGCACCAGCGCCATGCAGGTGGCGCAGCGCCTCGACGTCAAATATCGCGAGGGTTTCGTCAAGAATCGTTACGTGGGTCGCACGTTCATCATGCCGGGCCAGGAGCAGCGATCGAAGTCCGTGCGCAGCAAGCTGAACGCGATCGACCTCGAGTTCCGTAACAAGAACGTGCTGCTGGTCGACGACTCGATCGTGCGTGGAACCACCTCCGCGCAGATCATCGATCTCGCGCGTGAAGCCGGTGCGAAAAAAGTGTATTTCGCTTCGGCGGCGCCGCCGGTGAAATTTCCGAACGTATATGGCATCGACATGCCCGCCGCGAGCGAGCTCGTCGCGAGCAACCGGACCGAAGCCGAGGTGGCCGAGGTCATCGGCGCCGACTGGCTGATCTACCAGGATCTCGAAGATCTCATCCAGGCCTGCGTGCACGATCATTCCAGCATCAAGGAATTCGACACGTCGTGCTTCTCCGGCCACTACGTCACCGGCGACGTCACGCCCGAGTATCTTGCGCGCCTGCAGTCCGAGCGTTCGGACGTGGCCAAGGCGTCCCGGCGCGACGGCGATCGTGCCGGCCTGAAGGTAGTGAAAAGCTGATCGCGGCCGGGCGCGCGCGCCCGAAGTCAATGAAAGCGCGCCGCATCCTGCTTGAGCTGTTCGACGCCGCGCTGCGCGCGGTCGACGGACGCGCCAGCGTCGATCGCTTTCTGCGCCAGGTGAATCTGCCGGCGCCGGTCGAAATCGTGGCTGTCGGCAAGGCGGCGAGCGCCATGGCCCGCGGCGCGTTCGATGCCCTGGGAACGAAAGTCGAACGCATGCTCGTCATCACCAAGGACGGTCATACGGACCCCGCGCTCGACAATCTTCCGCGGGTGCGACAATTGCAGAGCTCGCATCCCATGCCGGACACGCGCAGCTTCGCCCACGGCGCCGAGCTCGAAGAGCGCGTGCGCGCGCTGCCGGACGCGGCGATACCCCTGTTCCTGATTTCGGGCGGCAGCTCGAGTCTCGTCGAAGCGCTGCGCGACGGCGTCACGCTCGATGATGTGTTCGCGCTCAACGTGCACGCGCTCGCCAGTGGATGGGATATCGCGCGGCTGAACGCGGAGCGCGCGCGCCTTTCGCGCATCAAGGGCGGCGGCATCGCGCGCCTGCTCGGTGGGCGCCGCGCGCTGGCTTTGTTCGTATCCGACGTACCCGGCGATGACCCGGACATCATCGGTTCAGGGTTGTTAGGGCGTGACGGAGGCGTGGCCGACGGCGTCGAGCGTCACGTGATCGCCAATGTCGAAGGCGCGGTGCGTGCGGCGCAGGATGCCGCGCGCGACCGTGGTCTCGAGCTCGAAGCCCTTCCGGCGCGGTTCGACGGCGATGCGGCCGTGCTGGCGGAGGAGTTCGTCGCGCGACTTCGGGCCTGCGAATGTCATGGGTTGGTGTGGGGCGGCGAATCGACGGTGAATCTGCCGCCACGTCACGGGCACGGAGGCCGCAACACGCACGTCGCGCTCGCCGCGGCGCGACTGATGCGCGCCGGTGAGCCGCTGACGATTCTCGCCGCCGGCACCGACGGCACCGACGGCCCGACCAGTGACGCGGGCGCGATCGTCGATGCGGACAGCATCGAGCGCGCCACACTCGCGGGCGTCGACATCGAACGCGCGTTCCGCGAATTCGATTCGGGCACGGCGCTCGAAGCGGCGGAAGATCTCGTGCACACGGGACCTACCGGCACGAACGTCGGGGATATCCTGATCGGCATCAAACACTCCGCGGCCTCACCGCGTGGCCAACACTGGCCACGCATGCTCTAATTCGCGCGATGCGCTTGATGCTGATCGACGACGACCCGCGGTACCGCACGCTGCTGCGTCACCACATCTCCTGCGACTGGCCGGACGTCGATCTCGTCAGCTACAACCCGCGCGTGCGCGGCCCGTTGACGCCGGGATTCCTGGCGCAGGGTTACAGCGTGGTACTGCTCGATCACGAGTGGAAGGGCGGCTCGGGGCTCGACTGGCTCAAGGATTTTCATGGCCGCGAGGGATTCGCGCCGGTCATCTTTCTCGCCGCCGAAGACCAGTCGCCCGATGCGATGGCAGCCCGCGCCACGGGCGCTTTCGAAGTGATCGGCAAGAACAAGATAAAACACACCAAGCTCAACGACGCGATCCGCCGCGGCGCGGACGAGCAGGCCAAGGCGCAAAGCCGGTGGCGCATGTCGCCGGGCGCGAAAGCGGCGCAGGATTTCGCGGGCGTGCGGCTCAAGGAATACCGGCGCATCGATCTCATCGCCAAGGGTTCGGTATCCGATCTGTTTCTCGCGGAGAGCGCGAGCAGCGGTGAGCTGGTGGTGCTCAAGGTGACGCCCGCGATTCGCAAGGAAACCGGCGTCGACCAATCGATGGAGCGCTTCCTGCAGGAATTCGAGATGCTGCGCGAGATCCGGCACCCCAACATCGTGCGCATCTACGACCTCGGGGTCACCGACGATCATCTGTTCCTGGCCATGGAGCACTTCGCGCGCGGCGACCTGCGCAAGCGCATGTCCGAAGGCCTCACCGCCCGGCAATCGCTGACCTATGCGCGCGATCTCGCCTACGCATTGCAGGCCATTCACGAAGTCGGCATTTTTCACCGCGACCTCAAGCCCGGCAACGTGATGTTGCGCGACGACGGCAGCATCGCACTCATCGACTTCGGGCTCGCCAAACACGTGGCGCTCAAGATGGAAGTCACCGACAAGGGACTGATCTTCGGCACGCCTCACTACATGAGCCCGGAGCAGGGGCACGGCAAGGAGATCGACGCACGCAGCGACCTGTACGCGCTCGGCGTGATGCTCTACGAAATGCTCACCGGCAAGAAACCCTTCGACGCCGACAACCACATGGCCATTCTCGTGCATCACGCCAAGGCGCCGATTCCGCGCCTTCCGGAAAGGCTCGCCGCCATCCAGCCATTGATCGACACGCTCATGGCGAAGGATGTCGCCGATCGACCGGCCAACGCCGAGCAGGCCGCGAAGCAGATCGATGCGGTATTGACGCAGCTGTCAGCGCCGGAACCGGCGGCGTGAGCGAGAAGCGTGAGTCCGCCGCGGCCGCGCGTATCGCGCGCGCCACGGGCCAGTCGATTCTCAAAGCGCCGACACCTCGCGCCTGGGTGGACGCCGCGCTCGAGGATCTGCCGACGCTGCTCGTGGATCATGCCAACTGCGAGAAGAAGGCGGCGTCGACGGCCATGGCGCTCATCTTCGCTTATCCGGAGGACCGGTCACTGAGCGTCGCGCTGTCGCGGCTTGCCCGCGAAGAGCTCAAGCACTTCGAGCAGGTCGAGCGCCTCATGAAAAAACTCGACGTGCCGTACCAGCGCATGAAGCCCGGGCGCTACGCCAGCGAGCTACGCAAGCTGGTGCGCACACACGAACCGAAGCGCAAGCTCGACCTCATGATCGTGCACGCGTTGATCGAGGCCCGCTCCTGCGAGCGCTTCCGCCTGCTCGCCCGGCGCCTCCCGGAGCAAGTGCGCGATCTGTACGAGCAACTCGAGCGCTCCGAGGCGCGCCATTTCGAGTTGTATCTGGACTTCGCCGCACGGGAGTTCGAGTCCGGCGAGATCGCGGCGCGCCTGGATTTGATCGCCACGCGCGAAGCGGAGCTTGCAACCAGCGCCGATCGGGAGCTGCGTTTCCACTCCGGCCCGCCAGGCTTGGATAAACCGGGCTAGCGCGGCAAGGGGATTTCGCGCGCACCGGCGGAATCGACCGCGACACAGCTCGCCGCCTCGTACCAGGGGGCGAGTACCACGCGCTCGGCGTGGATGTCATCGAACACCACCGGGTGCATCGCCGGGCGATGCGTATGGCCGTGAATGAGCCGCCGCGCGCCGGTGGCGCGGAACGCGCGAATCACCGCCTCCGGGTTGACGTCCATGATGCTCGGGATCGTGCGCTCGGTGTGTGCCTTGCTGCCGGCGCGCGCGGCGCTCGCCAGGTCGCGGCGCGCTGCCAGCGGCAGCGCCAGGAAGCGCCGCTGCCAGGCCGGGCGGCGCACGATGGTGCGCAGTTCCTGGTAGGTCGGATCGTCGGTGCAGAACACGTCGCCATGGCTCAGCAGCGTGGGCACGCCGTGCAGGTCGAAGACCACCGGATCGGGCAGTAGTTTGACGCCGGTGCGCCGCGCGAACGCCTCGCCCAGCAGAAAATCGCGGTTGCCATGCAGGACGTACACCGGCACGCCACTGGTGGTCAGGCGGGCGAGCCCGGCGCAGGCGCGCGCGTTGTCGGCATTGTCGTCGTCATCGCCAACCCAGACCTCGAACAGGTCGCCGAGCAGGTAGAGCGCCTCGGCGGCGCGAGCCCGGCCGTCGAGGAAAGCGAGGAATGCGTCGATGGCCCAGGGAGCCTCGCTGTCCAGGTGCAGGTCGGAGGCGAACAGGCTGTGCGCCGTGTCATTCACTTCGGCGGCGGAGCTTCCGGAACCTGGTTGGCTGGTGTCGGAGCCGGTGCCGTGGCGGTCTTGCCCGCTTCCTCGGATTGATTGGCCGGTGAAATCGCGGCGGCCGGTTCGGCGGGTGGCGGCGTCACGGCGGGAGTCACCGTCGCAGTGTCGGTGATCAGTTCGACCTTCTGGATGATCACCGCCTGCATGGGCGCGTCCTGTTTGAAGGGACCCATGGCGCCCGTGGGCGAAACACTGATGCGATCCACCACTTCCATGCCTTCGATGACGCGGCCGAATACCGCATAGCCCCAGCGCGTGGGCAGGGGATCGAGATCGGCGTTGTCGGCCACGTTCACGTAGAACTGACAATCGCCGGAATGCGGGCCGCTGGCTCGCGCCAGGCCCACCGTGCCACGCAGATTCTTGAGTCCGTTGCCCGCTTCGTTCGGTATTGGCTTCTGCGTGGGTTTGGCCTTGAAGTCGGGTCCGACGCCGCCGCCCTGTATCACGAAGTTGGAGATCACGCGATGGAACAGCGTATTCGTGTAATAGCCCGAGCGCACATAGCTCAGGAAGTTCTCAACGGTGAGCGGCGCGCGGTCGCGCTGCATTTCGATGACGAAAGCTCCCAGGTTGGTGGTGACGCGCACGCGCTCGGTGCTGGCGGCGAACGCGTGGAGCGAAAAGAGGAGGCCCAGCAGGGCGGATGGCAAACGCAGGTTTTTCATGGCCGGCGATTCTACCGAAGCTGCGGCGCGGCGTTCATTTCCCTAGAATCCGTCGGTGTCATCCAGCCCTACGACCACGCGTTTCGCTCCCAGCCCCACCGGCGAGCTGCATCTTGGCAATGCGCGTACCGCATTGTTCAGCTGGTTGTTCGCGCGCCACCACGAAGGGCGCTTCGTCCTGCGCATCGAGGACACCGATACCGAGCGCAGCAAGGAGCCGTACAGCGCGGCGCTCATGGAAGACCTCAAATGGATGGGCCTCGAGTGGGATGCGGGTCCGGGCCGGCCCGGCGCCGGAGAGGAATATCACCAGTCCCGCCGGGGCGCGATCTACGCGCGCCATTCCGCGACGCTCGATGCGCGCGGCCTCACGTATCCGTGTTATTGCACGCCGCTCGAGCTCGACCTGTCGCGCAAGGCGCAGCTGGCCGCGGGCCGGCCGCCGCGCTACGCCGGGACCTGTCGCGAGCTCGCGCCCGAGGCACGCGTGCGCAAGAGCGCGCAGGGCATCTCACCGACGACCAGGTTCCGCGTCCCTTCGGGCAAGCGCGTCGAATTCAACGACATGGTGCACGGACCGCAGAGTTTCGCCACCGACGACATTGGCGACTTCATCCTGCGGCGCGCCGACGGCAGCGCTGCTTTTTTCTTCAGCAACGCCATCGACGACGCGGAGATGGGTATCACGCACGTCCTGCGTGGCGAGGATCACCTGACGAACACGCCACGGCAGCTGCTGGTGCTCGAAGCGCTGGAACTGCGCGCCCCCACCTATGGGCACCTGTCGCTGCTGGTCGGCGCCGATGGCGCACCACTGTCCAAGCGCCATGGCGCGACCAGCGTGCGCGAGTTCCGCGAGCGTGGCTATCTACCCACGGCGCTGGCGAACCACTTGTTCCGCCTCGGACATTCGAGCCCGGATAACGGCGTGCTCACGCTCGAGCGCATGGCGCGCGCGTTCACCGTCAAGCATCTCGGGCGCGCGCCGGCGCGGTTCGAAGAATCGCAGCTCAATGTCTGGCAGCGTGAAGTCGCGCATCACATGCCGCTCGAGGAAAGCGAGCGGTGGCTCGCGGCGGAGACGCCGCCCGATATCGACGAGGATCGCCGGCGCGCATTCATCGTCGCCATCCGGCCCAATGTGCTGCTGCCGTCCGACGTGGCGCGCTGGCGTGAGGTGGTCTTCGGCGCCGCGCCCGTGCTCGATGAGAGCTCGCTGGCGCGCGTGCGCGAGGCGGGGCCGCAGTTCTTCCGCGCCGCTGCCGATGCGGCCGCGACGGGTGGAAAACTCGACGCCATCGTCAACGCCGTGAAGGCGGCCACCGGAGCCAAGGGGCAGGCGTTGTGGAAGCCGTTGCGGCTGGCGCTGACCGGCGCGCAGGAAGGGCCGGAGCTCGCGCCGCTGTTGCACGCTATGCAGGATGCGGCCATTCACGATCGCCTCAACCGATTCGCCGCATGATCCGCATACACAATTCCCTGACGGGCGAGAAACAGCAACTGCAGCCCGTCGAGCCCGGCCACGTGCGCATGTATAGCTGCGGCATCACGGTCTACGACTACTTTCACGTGGGTAATGCCCGCATGCTCGTGGTGTTCGACATGGTGAGCCGCTATCTGCGCCATCGCGGTTTGCGCGTCACCTACGTGCGCAACATCACCGACGTCGACGACAAGATCATCAATCGCGCCAGGGAATCCGGCGTCGACTGGCGGGCGCACGCCGCCAGATACACCTCGGCGATGCACGAAGACCTCGACAGACTCGGCTGTCTGCGTCCGGAGAAAGAACCCAAGGCGTCCGAGTACATCGCCGAGATGCTGACCATGATCGGCCAGCTCATCGACAATGGTTACGCGTATGTCGCGAGCGACGGCGACGTGATGTACGCCGTGCACAAGTTCGCGGCGTATGGAAGGTTGTCGGGCAAGAGGCTCGAGGATCTGCGCGCCGGTTCGCGCGTGGAAGTGGACACCGCCAAACGCGATCCGCTCGATTTCGTGCTGTGGAAATCCGCCAAGCCTGGCGAACCCGCGTGGCCCTCACCGTGGGGCGAAGGCCGCCCGGGCTGGCACATCGAGTGCTCGGCCATGTCCACGAAAGAGCTCGGCGAGCACTTCGACATTCACGGTGGCGGGCTCGACCTCAAGTTCCCGCACCACGAGAACGAGATCGCGCAGACCTGCGGCGCGACGCACGGCAAATTCGCCGAGATCTGGATGCACAACGGATTTCTCAACATCGACAACGAGAAAATGTCGAAGTCGTTGGGCAACTTCTTCACCACGCGCGAAGTGCTGGCGAAGATCAAGCATGCGGAAGTGCTGCGGTTCTTCCTGCTCTCGAGCCACTATCGTGGGCCGATGAATTATTCGCCGCCGCAGCTCGATCAGTCGGAAGCGGCGCTGAGCCGCATGTACCTGGCGTTGCGCGACATCGCGCCCGGCGCGCATCTCTACGAACCATCGGCGGCTACCGCTGCTTTCCAATCCGCGATGGACGACGACTTCAATACTCCCGAGGCCATCGCCGTCCTGCAGGGACTGGCACGTGAACTGAATGTGGCGCGCGACGCGGATGCGTCCGAAACGGCACTCGGCAAGCTCGCCGCCGAGCTGCGCGCACTCGGTGGCGTGCTCGGATTCCTCGGTGAAGATCCCGCCAGATTCCTGCGTAGTGCTGCCACCGCATCGTCGACGGGACCGGACGCGGGTGGCGCGCCGAAGCTTCCGGGATTGAGCGATGCGGAGATCGACACGCTGGTGGCCGCGCGGATTTCCGCCCGCAAGGCCAAGAACTTCCCGGAATCCGACCGTATCCGTAACTTGCTGGTGGCTGGCGGGGTGCTTCTCGAGGACAAACCGGGCGGCATCACGCTCTGGCGGCGCGGCTAGTCACCTTTCCTGTCAAATTGACCCTGTCCGGGTGGCTCCGTATTATTCGCGCCCCCGTATGCCGGGGTCTGGCCCCGGCGAGGGGCGGTAAACATCGGCTCGGGGCATGGCGCAGTCTGGTAGCGCATCTGCTTTGGGAGCAGAGGGTCGCAGGTTCGAATCCTGCTGCCCCGACCAACCGATGAGTACCGGGTGTGTGTACGGTAGGCTTCCGTTCCAGCTGTGCGCCCGTAGCTCAGGTGGATAGAGCACCGGCCTTCTAAGCCGGTGGTCGCAGGTTCGACTCCTGCCGGGCGCGCCAATTGGCGGTTTTAGTGAGTGTTTTCAATGGTGGGCGTAGCTC
>DASYKM010000251.1:0-10461 GCA_035995425.1 Steroidobacteraceae bacterium | reverse complement strand
GCCATCAGCTTCGGCTGCGAGGAATACGCGGTGTCGCTGCCGGAGATCGAGGCGTACATCACGCACAAGATTCCCGTGCTCCCGGTGAGGCTCGAGTTGTTAGCCAAGGACCTGAAGCCGCCGGTCTACAAGGAATGGGATCCCGAAGACGGCCCTCGTCCCGTGCGCCGTCCAGGCGGCGGTGGTGGCGGTGGACGTGGCGGACCGCGACGTCCCGGTGGCGGCGGCGGTGGACGCGGTGGTCCTCCGCGACGCAGTGGCAGCGGCGGCAGCGGTAGCCGCGGCGGTCCGCGGCGCGGCGGAAGATAGGCGAGGGAAAGTGGTACCGGGTTGGGATTCTCGTGATTAGCCGTCCGACCGCGCGCCGCTGCTTATCACGAGAATCCCAACCCGGTACCACACCTTCCCGGCACCACTCAACGTCACAGGTCGGCGACGGCGTCCACGGCCGGGTGATCGACGTGTTCACGCCGCGAGCCCTTCGTATCCCAATGACGCACGCCGTACACCCAGCGAATACCGGCGCCGCGCGCGGCCCCGAGCATCTTCGAGTTGTCGTCGGCGAACAGGCTGCGCGCCGGGTCATAGGCGAATCGCTCGAGCGCCGCGGTCCAGAATTGCGCGTGCTCCTTCGGCGCGCCGAAATCGTGTGACGTGGCGGCGTCATCGAGATAGTCGAGCACGCCGCTCTCCTCGTGCTTCACCGCGAGCGCGATGGGATGCGAATTGGTGAGCAGCACCAGCCTCTTGCCATCGGCGCGCATCCGTACGAGAAAGTCGCGCGCTCCCGGCAGCCACGCCACGTGCGAACGCACTTCGCGATGCAGCGCGCCGATGTCGATGCCGAGTGTGCGCGACCAGTATTCGATGCAATACCAGTCCAGCGTGCCGCTGCGATCGGCGAAACGCCGCGCGATTTCCGCGTAGGCGGCATGCAGATCCATGGATTGCGTCACCGCGAAACGTTGCGGCAGGAGATCGCGCCAGATGTGGTTGTCGTAGGCCTGGTCGAGCAACGTTCCGTCCAGATCCAGCAGAACGGTGTCAATTGCCGACCAGTCGGGCCGGGAATGCGGGTGCGGCGTCATGTGGGGCGTATCATACGGAGCCCGAATGGATGCCAGCACAGAAACCCTCGTCGACTTCCACACGCACAGCCATTTCTCCGATGGCGTGCTCGCGCCGGCCGCGCTGGTGGAGCGCGCGCACACGCGCAACGTCGGCACACTCGCGCTCACCGACCACGACACCACGGCGGGACTCAGCGAGGCACGGGCAGCCTGCGCCACTTCGGGAATCCGCTTCGTCCCCGGAGTCGAGCTCTCCGCCAGCTGGCGCGGCCAAACTATTCACATCGTCGGTCTGCAAGTGGACGAATCGCATGCCGGTTTCAATTCGCACCTCACCGCGGTCCTGCTCCGGCGCCAGGCACGCCTAAGGGAAATCGGCGAGCGGCTCGAAAAACGCGCGCGCCTGCCCGGTCGTGAACTGGCCGCTGCCGCCGCGAGCGCGACCGCGCCCACGCGCCTGCACCTGGCGCGCTTGCTCGTATCCCGCGGTCATGCGCGGGACACGCAGGAGGCATTCGACCGCTGGCTGAATCACGACAAGGCGGGCCATGTACCACCCGAATGGCCGGCCCTCGTCGCGGCGATGACGGTGCTGCGCGACAGCGGCGCCATTCCCGTGCTCGCGCATCCGCATCGCTACCGGCTTTCCTCCGGCGGCCTGCGCGAACTGACCGCGGCCTTCGCGCAGGAAGGCGGCGCCGCGCTCGAAGCCAGCATGGCGGGCATGAGCCCCAACGACGCCGACCGCATCGCTTCGTTGTGCCGGCGCTTCAAGCTGCTCGCCTCGATGGGTTCGGACTTCCACGATCCGGCCGTGCCGTGGAATCCACTTGGCCGCTGGCTTAAGCTTGCCGCCGGTCTCGAGCCGGTCACAAATCGTTTATCCGAAACTCGCCGATGAGCGAAATCGAAGATCAGGACAACGTCGATCGCGAGCTTTTCAAAAACGTTGAGAAGCTGCGCGAATTGCGCATCGCGCACCGCGACCTCGACGAGGTCATCTCGCGCCTGTCGCTCGACTTCCAGTCCGATCAGCTGCAGTTAAAGCGCCTCAAGAAGCGCAAGCTCATCCTCAAGGACCAGATCACGCGGCTCGAAAGCGAGCTCATCCCGGACCTGAACGCTTGAAGAATCTCTTCGAGCAACTGACCACCCCGGAAGTGATGGCGGAAGCCCTCGCGCTCCTCATGGCGGCGCTGCTCGCCACGGCGCTCGCGCACTACATCAAGAGCTGGTTGCGGCCGCTCGCGGCCCGCGATGACCTGCCCCGCTGGCCGAAGCGCTTCGTGGTCGCCGGCATGGTGCTGGCGCCTTCGCTGGTCGGCCTCGTGCTCATCCTCGGGCTGCGCGTGCTGTTCGCCAGCTTCGACCTGCACATCGGCCTCATCGACGTCGCGATGGACCTCGCCACCGTGCTGGTGCTGGTGCGTTTCGTGGTCCATGCACTCAGCGTCTCGCTCGGGCCGAACAGCTGGATCCGCTCCTGGGAGCTGCGGCTCACCTTCATGGTGTGGGCGCTCATCTCATTCCAGGTGCTCGGCTGGTTCTCGGGTCTCGAGCGCACGCTCGACGGCATCGACCTGCTGCCGGGCAAGACCACGTTCACCCTCTGGGCGTTGCTCAAGAGCATCGTGGTCATCGTCGGCTTCCTGGTGGCCACCAGCCTGATCGCGCGCACCATCGAACGTCGCGTGATGAAGCTCGAGGGCCTCGCGATCTCGACGCGCATCGGGATCTCGAAGTTCTCCACGTTCTTCCTGATCGGGCTCGGCGTGTTGTTAGGCATCAACGCCTCGGGTGTGGACCTCACGGTGCTCGGCCTCTTCACCGGCGCGATTGGCCTTGGCCTCGGGTTCGGCCTGCAGGCGATCGCCAGCAACTTCGTCTCCGGCTTCGTGCTGCTGCTCGACAAGTCCATCAAGCCCGGCGACGTCATCAGCTTCACCGGCACCACCGGCACCAGCAACGAGAACTTCGGCTGGGTGCAGGAGCTGCGCGGCCGCTACATCGTGATCCGCGACCGCGATGGCGTCGAGACGCTGGTGCCCAACCAGCACTTCATCAACAACCAGGTGGTCAACTGGAGCTATTCCGACCAGCGCGTGCGCATCCGCCTGCCGGTGATGATCAGCTTCCAGGACGATCCGGAGATCGCGCTGCAGGTGCTCATTGACGCCGCGACCAATCATCCACGCATCCTCAAGGATCCGGGCCCGGTCTCGCGCCTCATGAGTTTCGAGAACTATGGCATGCGCGTCGAAGTTCGCTTCTGGATCCGCGATCCCATGAACGGCGTCAACAACGTACGCTCGGACGTGAACCGCGAGATCTGGCGCCTGTTCAAGAAACACGGCATCACCATCCCCGTGCAACAGCATGACGTGCGGCTCGTGCAGGCGGAAACGCCCGAGGCGTTCGGCCATCGTCGGTAGACTGCCGCCATGAGTTTGTTGGTCAGACCCGGCCTCGAAATTCCGGACGGCGATCTGGAGGTGGCATTCATCCGCTCCGCCGGTCCCGGCGGCCAGAACGTCAACAAGGTCGCGACCGCCGTGCAGCTGCGTTTCGCGCTCGATCGCAATACCACGCTGCGCGAAGACGTGAAGGCCCGGCTGCGCACGCTCGCCGGCCAGCGCCTCACCGACGCCGGCGAATTGCTGCTCGTCGCACGCTCGAGCCGCAGCCAGGAGCAGAACCGGCGCGAGGCGGAAGACCGGCTCCTCGAGCTGGTGCGGCGCGCACTGATCGTGCCGAAGAAGCGCCACGCGACCAAACCCACGCGCGCCTCGAAGGAGCGACGCCTCGATGGCAAGGCACGCTCGCAGAAAAACAAGCGCCTGCGTGGACGGGTGAAATTTGACGACTGATGGAGGGCGACATGATCGTGTGGCGTGAGAAATTCAAGGCGACCGGAATTCACTTCCTGGTGACCTTGGCGCTTGCAACCTGCGCCGCAGCGCTCGTTTTCCTGGTCTGGTTCCCCGATCCCTTGCAGACCCTGGTCGGGGGCACGCAGCTGTTCGTGCTGGTGACCACCTGCGACCTGGTGCTGGGGCCGCTGGTTTCGCTGATCATCTACAACAGCAGAAAATCGCGGCGCGCACTGGTATTCGACTACGTCGTGGTCGGCACGGTGCAAATCACCGCGCTGTTGTACGGGTTGAACATCCTGGCCGGCACCCGGCCGGTGTACATCGCATTCAGCACCGATCGCCTGGAAATCGTTGGCGCGCGCGACATCACCGAGGCCGAGCTCGCTGCCGCGAAAGACCCGCAGTACCGCTCCTTGCCGTTCACCGGTCCGCGCTACGTCAGCATCAAAGTCCCGGACGGGGAACACAACGAGGCGCTGTTCGAAGAATTGAAGGGCAACGAAGTGCACCTGCGGCCAAGATTTTATGCGCCGTACGAGTCTTTGCTGCCGCAGATTCGCGCGCATGCCAGAACGATCGCCGAGCTCGAGGAGCGGCATCCCTCGAGCAAGCCGTTGCTGCAGGCTGCCAGCGGCAAGCTCGAGGTCACCGCCTCACGCGTGGCCTGGCTGCCGGTGCATCATCGCAACGGGTTTTCGACCGCGTTGATCGACACGGCCGACGGCAAGCCGCTCGCCTACGTCGATTTCGACCCGTATTGAGGCCGCGCCGCGGCTCAGTGGTTAGGCGGTGCGCCGTCCGGATCGGCCGGACGCGCATCGACTTCGGTCACCCAGCTGCTGAGGTGCGTCAGCAGCGCGGGGCCGGTCCACTCACTGGCGTCAGTGAAGATGATGCGAAGAGTGGACGCGTCGGGTATGAGTCCGAGGTAACCCTCCAGCACCAGCCGGTCGAGTCCATCCTGCGTGCGCAACACCAACGCATCATTGACGCGCGCCAGCGAGATATCCGCCGGCGTGATGCCGGGGCCGACGCGTACGGCGACGCGGCCGGTAGTCCACCAGTCGTGGATGGACACGCTGCCCGAGCCGCGTCCCCATGCGTAGTCGCTGCTGGCGGCCGCTTCGCCCGGTTCGGCATCGTCGATTTCGGCTTCGAGGCCGACGCGGAACTGGCCGCTGCGCTCGAGCTCATCGAGGTACTGCTCCGCCTCGGGCGCGTACGGCAGCTCTAACAACTTCGCGGTATTGCTGGAATTCTTCATTGCTGGAGAACTTTTACCAGCCGCAAGAGCACTGTCTGTAGTCCGTTTACGCCTCTATCGGCAAGGTTGAGCGAAAAGCCCGCGACTCGGCACGTTATGTTGCACTGAATCAGCGCAATCCGCCGGCGCGATAGGGGAATCCCGGATGCCGGACCGCATCCGGCGCGCCGCCACCGCGCCCGCGTCTCACTTCTTCCTGCGCTTCTCCAAGGCTATCTTCTGATCCACGTACGCGCGGCCTATCCACTGCTCCGCGTTGAAGTTGGTGCCGCCGTACTTCTCCTCGAACTCCTTCGTGGGGCGCGCGGCCACCACGGCTTCCTGGCTCTTGCCGGCCTTCACGAGCCTGGCCACGCGGTCGCGCACCACCACCAGCATGTCGTGGTATGCCTGCAGCTCCGCCTTGTTGCCGAGCGGGCCGTGACCGCGAATGATCTTCGTGTTGTCGTCGACCGTCGGCAGAACCGCCTCGTGCGCAAGGATCAGGCCATCGAGCGTGCCGCCGGTGTTGCCATCGATGAACGGGAATCCGCCGGTGAAGGTGTCGCCCATGTGCAGGACGTTGGCTCTGCGAAACCGCACGACGATGTCCGTCTCGGTGTGCGCGTTCGGCAGGTGAGTGAACTCGAGGTCGTCATCATTGAAATGCAGCGTGGCCGTATCGGCAAAGGTGACGACCGGCAGCGCCACGCGGGCGCGTGCCTCGATCGTCGCGTTGGTCGACGGATTCACCTGCGCGGTGCCGAGACGCTTGCGCACGTTTTCCTGCGCGATGATCACCGCGCCCGCCTTGCCGAACGCATCGTTGCCGCCGGTGTGATCGCCGTGCAGATGCGTGTTGATCACGAAGTGCACCGGCTGGTCGGACAGCATCGCGACCGCGGCGCGGATTTTTGGCGCCATGTCATCGAACTGGTCGTCGATGATGGCGGCGCCGTCGACGCCGACGGTCAGCCCGATGTTGCCGCCCTTGCCCTTGAGCATGTAGATCCCCGGCGCGATGTTGACGGTTTCGATCTTCACGTCTTCGGGGGTCGGCATCGCCGGCGGTGGTGTTTGTTGTGCCATCGCCGCCGTCGCCAGGGCGGAGGTGAGCAGAATGGTGGTGACTTTCTTCATGGTCGGGTTCCTCGCTGTATTTCCGCTGCCTTCTCTCGCATGAGTCGCCACAGGTCGACTACATGCTCGTGTTCGGTGGCCGCCGTCCCAAACGAGACGCGCAAGCCCCAACGATCCGCTATGACCGCGGGCGTCACGCAGGCTTCGCCGGAATCGTTGATGGCCTGCGCCAATGCGCGCGTGTGCGCATCGATAGCCTGCGCATCGAGCCCATGCGGTTCGTGCCGCAACACCAGCGTCTGCAGGCGTACGGGCGCGAGGCGTCTCCACTGCGGCGAGCGCTCGACTTCCGCCGCCAGCCAGCGTGCGTGCGCGAGGTCGCGGCGGATGCGGACCTGCAACCCGGTCACGCCCTGCTCGCGGATCACGAACCACAGCTTGAGCGCGCGCATGCGCCGCCCGAGCGGAATGCCCCAGTCGCGATAGTTCTTCACCTGGCCGTCGGCGGCCGTCTGCAGGTAACTCGGGTTGGTGGACATGACGCGCACCAGGAACTGCGCGTCGCGCACGAAATAGGTGGAGCAGTCCATGGACACGCCTAACCACTTGTGCGGATTGACGACCAGCGAATCGGCGCCTTCGACCCCGTCCCACAACGCGCGGCATTCGGGCAGGATCATGGCCGAACCGGCCATCGCCGCGTCCACGTGCAGCCAGAGCCGCTCGCGCGCCGCGATTTCCGCCACGCGCGCCAGCGGATCGAACGCCGTGACCGCGGTGCTGCCGCAGGTGGCGACGATGGCGCAGGGTTCGCGGCCCGCGGTGCGATCATTGGCAATGGCGGCGGCGAGCGCGTCGGCCTGCATGTCGTAGTTGGCATCCACCGGCACCGTGTGCAGGTGGTCGCGACCGAACCCGGCGAGCAGCGCGGCCTTTTCCACCGAGCTGTGCGCCTGCGCGGATAGGTAGATCGCGAGCGGCTTCGCCTGCCCCTGCAATCCGCCGCGCGTTGCGCCGAAGGCCGTGGCGCGCTCGCGCGCGCACACCAGCGCCACGAGCGTGGCGGTCGAAGCCGTGTCCTGGATGACACCGGACCAGGAGGATGACAGACCCAACATCTGCCGCCACCAGTCGAGGCACACTTCCTCGAGCTCGGTGAGCGCCGGGCTCGCCTGCCAGTTGAGTCCGAGTTGTCCGAGGCCCGTGCTCACCAGATCTCCGAGTACCGCGGCCGGCAATCCATTCGATGGAAAGAACCCGTGAAAGCGCGGGTCCTGCCAGTGCGTGCAGGCCGGAAGTATCAGCGTATCGAGATCGCGGCGGATGGCGGCGAATTCCTCGGGTTGCTGCGGCGGCGCGGCGGGCAAGGCGTTGCGCAGCGAACCCGGCGCGGTACGCGCGACGACTGGAAATTCGGCGCGAACCACGCGCGCGCGGTAGTCGGCGATCCAGTCGATGAGCTCGTGGCCGGCCCGCCTGAATTCCTCGGGTGTCATGCCGCAGGAGTTGCGGCCTGGGCGACTGTCGGCGGTTTGGGTTTGACGAGCCACGCCGCCAGCGCCGGCAGCAGGATGATGGCGCCTAGCATGTTCACGAAGAACATGAACGTGAGCATGATGCCGATGTCCGCCTGGAACTGCAGCGGCGAGAACACCCAGGTGACCACGCCGATGGCGAGCGTGATGCCGGTGAAGATGATGCTGGCACCGGTCACGCGCATGGTCTTCTCGAAGGCCTGGCGCACGCTGTCGCCTGAGTTCAGGTATTCCTGCATGCGGCTCCAGAGATAAATGCCGTAGTCCACGCCGATGCCCGCGCCGAGCGCCACCATGGGCAGCGTATTGACCTTGAGGCCGATGCCGACCATGGCCATGACGGCGTAGACCAGGATGGATACCAGCGCGAGCGGCACGAACACCAGCACCGTGCCTAACAAGCTGCGGAAGGTCAGCAGGCACATGAGGATGACGGCGGCGAACACCCAGCCCAGGATCGGATATTCCTTGGCCTTCACTTCCTCGTTGGTGGCCGCCATGACGCCCACGTTGCCGGTGGCGAGGTTGAACGTGGCATTGGGGATGGTATTGAGCGTGCGCCAGGCCTTCACCGCGCCCACCACGCGTTCGATGGTCGCGGCCTTGTGGTCGCGCAGGAACAGCATCACCGGGATCACGTTGCAGTCCGCGTTCAGCAGGCCCGTGCTGGTCTCGATGTAGCGCGTGGATTGCGTGAGCTGGTTGGGCTCGCGCGGGATGTTGCGCCACTTGAGGCTGCCTTCATTCCATCCGGCGATGGCAATCTTGGCGACGATGGGCAGCGACATCACTTCCTGCACGCCGTCGACGTTGCGCATCTTCCACGAGAAGGTATCGATGGCCGTCATGAGCTCGTAGCTGGTGCAGGCCGGCTCCTTCGTCTCGACGATCACCGTGAGGATGTCGACGCCGATCGAGAACTTGCTGGTGATGATGTTGCTGTCACGGTTGTAACGCGAGTCGGCGCGCAGCTCGGGCACGCCGGCCTGGGTATCGCCGATGGGTGTCTCCCGCCCCTTCCACACGCCGAAGATGCCTAACAACAGCGCGCATCCGATGATGATCGCGGCGGGCCTGCGCTCGGTGATGCGGCCGAGCCGATGCCAGTGCTCAGTGAGCTTCTTCTGGCGTTGTTCGACGCGTGCGCGGTACTGCTCGTCCCATTTCACCCACGACACCAGCACCGGCAGCAGGATGAGATCGGTGAGGATCACGATGGCGACGCCGATGCTGGCGGTGACCGCCATCTCCTGCACCACCTGCACGGGGATCAGCAGGATCGTGATGAATCCCACGAGGTCGGCGAGCAGCGCGATGATGGCCGGCATCAACAACTGGCGGAATGTCCGCCTGGCGGCGTCCATCGACGTCAGCCCGCCGACCGCGGCCTCTTTCACCGCGCTGATCTTCTGCACGCCATGCGAGACGCCAATGGCGAAGATCAGGAATGGCACCAGCAATCCCAGCGGATCGATGCCGTATCCGAGCAGCACCAGCGTGCCCAGCTGCCACGACACCGCCACGATGGAACACACGATGGGCACCACGGCGACCTTGATGGACTGCACGTAGTACCAGACGGCCAGCAAGGTGAGCAGGATGGTGACCACCGCAAACACGATGACCGACATCGCGCCGTCGGCAATGTCGCCGACCACCTTGGCGAAGCCGATCATGTGCACGTCGATGGCCGATCCCTGCGCCTGGACCAGCACGTCGCTGCCCTGGATCTTGTCGCGCACGCGGGTTTCGAGATCGCGCGCAACCTCGATGGGATTGATGGGCTTTCCGGTGGCGTCTTTCTCCAGCACGATGGCCGACACCAACGCGCCGGAGAAATCGTTGGCCACGAGCCGTCCGCGAATGCCCGCCTTCAGGATGTTCTCGCGAACCTTGTTGAGCGCCTCGGGCGTGGGCACGAACTCCGAGTCCACCACGTTGCCGGCTTCGATGCCGTCCTCGACCACTTCCATGTAGCGGACGTTGGGCGTGAACAGCGATTGCACGCGGCCACGATCGATGCCATCCATGACCAGCACTTCGTCGGTGGCCTTCTTGAGCGCGTCGAAGAATGCGGGCGTGAACATGTTGCCGTCACGCGCGATCAGGGCGACCAGCACGCGATTGGCACCGCCGAACTCCGCCTGGTGCTTCACGAAGGTCTGCATGTACTCGTGCTTGAGCGGCAGCTGCTTGGTGAAGGAGGCGTCGATGTGCAGGCCGCGCACCGCCACGACGCTCAACACCAGGGTGACGATCGCGAACACCGCGACGATGATCACGCGGTGGCCGAAGATCAGCTTCTCGAGCGCGACCGCCAGCTTCGAATCGCCGGGCTTCGCCGAACCCGCCACGACTAGCTACCCGCCGAATCGAGGCGGATGATGCGCACGCCACCCTCGCCCGCGACGACGACGGCGCCCGCCGGGCCCGGCAGCAGCGCCGACACGCCCTTGCGGTCGTCCTGTTGCGTGAGCCGGAAGGTCTCGCCGGCATCGCCCGAGACGAGCAGCACGCCCGTGAGCCCGCCGATGACCACGCGCAGGTCGTTGATGGCCACGCCGTCGGTCAGCATGGCCGTCGTGCCCGACGAAAGCTGCGTCCAGGTCTCGCCGGCATCGGCGGAGCGGTACAGATGGCCGCGCAATCCGAATGCCAGC
>DASYKM010000250.1:0-47796 GCA_035995425.1 Steroidobacteraceae bacterium | reverse complement strand
CAGTGGAAGGTGTGACGCATGTGTCGAGCCAGGCCGTTTACAACTCTCCGGGCGCACCACCCGTCACCTTCCACAGGCTTACCGATCGCCCGAAGAAATTCGGGCGCACGACTATTGCCACCGTTCCCTCGGCTGGCATGGTCGCCGATCGCAAGCGCGCTTCGAAATTCACCCTGACGGAAACCGGCCGGCTGCTCGATCTGAGCGCATACCTTGATGGGCTCGGGGGAGTGTCAGGCTCACAGCAGGTAAGAATCGTGGTGTATCGCGATAGCTCTGGAGTTCCGGGGCCGAAGGTCGCCGAGAGCACGTCGCGATCGCTCGCCAGTGGCACAACGGGCACGTGGCGTAGCTTTGCCGTAGATGGTTTGCCGCTGCTGACCGCTGGCGACTACTGGCTGGCGATACACACCGGCGGAACCACGCAGGTGCTGCGCAATTTTGGTGATGGCTCCGCCGTCAACTGGTATGGCAATGACAATATCTTTTCGGATGGCGCCTCCGATCCTTTCGGCACTGGCACCAGCGGAGCCACGACGCTTTCGATACATGGGAGATACGTCGTCGGCGAGTAGCCATTCGAACCGGCTGGCGGCGTACTCGCGCCGCCGGAACCCACTCGATTCCATCCCAGGTGGATAGTGGCGTGCACGACGGAGTACGCTGCGATTTCGGATGTCCCAGCACTATCACCACTGGCTTGTCCTGGTCTCTCTCCTTGTCGCCATTCTGGCGTCATATACCGCTATCACGCTGGCGCTGCGAATTCGGTTGGCGCCCCCGCAGCTTGCTCCCGCTTGGCTCATCGGTGGCGGCGTCGCGATGGGGATCGGTATCTGGTCGATGCACTTCGTCGGCATGCTCGCGCTCATGCTGCCGATCGACATCGCGTACGACGTGGGAACAACGATCCTGTCGATGGTCATCGCGATCGGCGTGTCGACGTTCGCGCTCCATATCGCCGGCCGAAACCAGGTTGGTCGCGCTGCGCTGGTCAGCGCCGGTATCGCGATGGGAATCGGCATATGCGCCATGCATTACGTCGGCATGGCTGCGATCGAGATATCTCCGGCAATCCGTTACGACCCAGTCTGGGTAGCTGTCTCGTTCGCGATTGCCATCGCCGCGTCCTTCGCGGCCCTCGGCGTCGCGTTCTCGTCGCCTCGACCGTCCGGCTGGCGTCGTTACCATCGCGCCTTGGGGGCCATGGGCATGGGGCTCGCCATCGCCGGTATGCACTATGCGGGCATGGCGGCGGCGCAGTTTCCCGCAACGGCCGCGGGTGGTGCTGCCTTGGTGAACAGGGGCTGGCTCGCGGGTTCCGTCACCACGATCACGTTGTTTGTGCTGGTCACGGCGCTGCTGCTGTCACTGGTCGAGGCGCGTGCCGTCGCGCGCACCGCGAAATTCCAGGCGTCTCTTGCCGAGGTCGCGCAGACGAGCCGGGCGAAGGACGAATTTCTCGCGATGCTCGGCCACGAGCTCCGCAATCCGCTGGCGTCGATCTCGAACGCAGTGCACTTGCTGCAGCGCTCGGCCTCGAATGGCGCGCAGCGGCAGTTCGCCGAGGATGTGATTGCGCGGCAATCGTTGCACCTGAGCCGGATCGTCGATGACCTGCTCGATGTCGGGCGTGCGATCGCGGGCAAGATTTCACTGCGGCGCGACTCGATCGACGCGTTCGCCGCAGTCGAAGCGACTTTGCGAGCGCTGGCCGCCGCGGGAATCACTAGCGGCCGGCGCGTGGAGCTCCAGGGCGCAGCCGCCTGGGTGAACGCCGACCGCACGCGAATCGTGCAGGTGGTGAGCAATCTCGTCTCGAATGCCGTGCAACATACGGTGATCGGCGGCCGGATATCCGTGCACGTCGCCTCGCGCGCGAATGAAATCGAGATCTCCGTGAGTGACGACGGCGTGGGCCTGGACGCCGAGACCGCCGCGCGTGTCTTCGAGCTCTTCTTCCAAGCTCAGCAGGGACCCGAACGCAAACGCGGCGGTCTCGGCCTCGGCCTCACGCTGGCGCGGCGCATTGTCGAGCTGCACGGGGGCACCATCGAGGTTGCCAGCGACGGACTGGGCACTGGCGCGACATTCACGATTCGCCTGCCGGCGATTGCACCGTTGGTGGAAAACACGTCAAAACAACCACCGGCAACGGTGGGCTGCGCGCGTCACGTGGTCATCGTCGAAGACTCGGAGGACTCGCGCGTCAGTTTGCAGAAAATCCTCGAGCAGGAAGGACACACCGTGCATACGGCGACCGACGGCCTGAGCGGATTCGACGTGATCGCGCATGTGCGGCCTGACGTTGCGCTCATCGATATCGGGCTACCCGGTCTCGACGGCTACGGCCTCGCGCAACAGCTGCGTTCTGCCGGGTTGCGCACCTATCTGATCGCCTTGACTGGTTATGGCCTCGCGGAGGACCGCAGTCGCGCTCTCGCGTCGGGTTTCGACGCACACGTGACGAAGCCGCCCCAGATCGATCGGCTGCTCGCGTTGGTCGCGTCCGCCTCCTAAAAGACGGATCGATTTGACCCGGCCACTCCCACTCGATGGCTGCGCGGCCTGTATTTTCCGTCAAGACGCGCCCGCCTAGCCCTCGTCGCCGAACAGGTTCAGCTCCTTGATCACCCACGCCTGCCAGCTTTCCTTCTCCGTGATGGCGATGCGCAAGTACCGGGCTTCGATCGGTGCGGCCAGGTTGAGGCGGGCGTGGGGTTCGCCCGCCACCTTCTTGTCGATCATGGTCCAGGCCTTGCCGTCGTCGGACACTTCGACGCTATAGAACGGCGCCCAGCCAATCTCCTTGCCTTCTGGCGACCTCTCACCGCGTGAATCGATGTCGATGCCGACGATCTTGCTGCGGGCGGGCAGCTCGATGGTGAGCCACTCCAGGGGAAAGGGTTTGACGTCCTGGGTGTAATACCCGGTCTTCGGGTCGCCATCGAGCATGGCTTCGAGCGGCGAGTTGTCGCGCGCCGCCATGTTGCCGACGAGTTTCCACTCGGCGCGCCGCTTGAAGCGCTCGCGCGGCAGGCCGAGCGCGGGCAGCTGGCCAGTGAGCTCTGCCAGCGTCCAGTAGTTAGCATGTGCGGCATCGGCGGCGCGGCGGGCGGCGACGGCCTCGGGCGCAATCGCGGGCGCCCGGTTGCCGAAGCTGTTGCGGACATAGGTGAGGACGCCGGCCAGCTCGGCGTCGGAGTAGGAATTCATCGGCACCATGGGTGCGCCGTAGTCGACGCCATCCACCGCGCCCTGCAGGCCGTGCAGAACGATGGCGATCGTGGCACGTTCATCGCCGAGCACCCGCGACGAGCCGGCCAGCGGCGGCGCAATCGTGCTGCCCTCGGCGCCGGGCTTGGGCGCGCCGCGACCATCGGTCCCGTGACAGGCGAAACAGACCGACTTGTACAGCGTGCTGCCGGCGCGATAGGACTTGAGTCCGTTCACGCCGAGCAAACGGATGAGCTGCGGGTCCTCGTTGTTCGCCTCGTCCCAAAGCTGCTCGTTGATGGCGTAGACGCCGACCGAGGCGGATTTTTCGGCGGTGGCCCGGATGATCTTCTGCGCATCGGGCAACCCGGCGCGACGCACCGAAAGCATGGCCTGGATGTCGACGCGCGGATCGGCATCGCGCAGCGCGCCTCGCAAGGCCACTACGAGCGGGGCGTGGGCTGCGGATTTGGCGTTGACGCGCGAGTCCGCCAGCCGCAGTCCCGCCATCCGCACCTGCGGATCCGTGGCCTTCAGCGCGCGCAGGATGAGTTTGTCATTGAGCGCGCCCAGACCGTCGAGCGTCCACAGCGCATGCAGGCGAGGGCGGGGATCCGTGGAATCCTGGCTAGCTAGTTTCTCGAGGGCGGGGACGACCGACAGATCGCGGCGCAGGACGAGTAGTTTCTGCGCGGTGTCGCGCCACCAGCCATTCGGATGAGAGAGGTGCTGCACCCACGCGGCCGGAGTCTCGTCGAGCATGTGCGGCTGCGGGCCGGGCTCGAGACTCTCGTGACGCAGGCGATAGATGCGGCCCCGCCCGATCTCCTTCTGCAGTTCGTGGGCCTCGATCTGTTCGCGCAGGTACGAGCCTTTCTGAGTCCAGTTGGCCTGCTGGATGATGCCGCGATACATGTCGACGATGTAGAGCGTGCCGTCGGGCGCGGTGACCATGTTGATGGGGCGGAAGAAAGGATCAGTCGCGCGAATGAATTCGCTGTGCTGATCTTCGTACACGTTGGCCAACCGGGTGACGCCATCCTCGACCGAGATCTGCGTGCGCCGGATCAGACGGCCGACGGGCTCGGCAAACAGCAGATTGCCGCGCAACTCGGCCGGCAGCCGGTCGCCGCGGAAGATGTCCTGGCCGCAGGTGGCGGTGAAATGATTGAGCGTGTTGTCGGAGCGCAGCTCTCCGATGCCACCCTGCGTGTCGGGCATGTGCGCGATCGGCCAGACGACCTTGTACTGGCCGATGAGCTCGTTCGTTGCGGTGAACTGGCCATAGACGATGTGCTGTTGGAAATGCACCGGGCCCGTTTCATTGCCGGCGTTGACGAACCAGACCTTGCCGAAGTCGTCCTGCGTGAGTCCCCACTGGCCGCCGTTGACCGGGATCGTTTCCTTCACCGCCTTGCCGTCGGGGCCGAAGCGCAGGCGGTAGTCGTGGTAGGTGGAGTAGAGGCCGTTGTCCATGGCCCACACGAGGCCGTTGGGCTGATGCTCCATGTTGCCGCCGCGCGGCCCGCCCTTGAACCACAGGGTCTTCTCGTCCGCTACGCCGTCACCGTCGCTGTCGCGGTAGATGTAGAGATCATCGGAATTCGTCTCGCCGATGATGACGCGGTCATCGAGCGTGAGCAGGATGCGCGGCAGCAGTAGTTTGTCGGCGAACACGGTGTGTTTGTCGTAGACGCCATCGCCGTCGGTATCCTCATGGCGCGAAATGCGGCTCACCAGCGTCTGCTCGCCGGTGCCGTCGGCGTCCATCATGTAGCTGCGCATCTCGGCGACGTACATCCGGCCATTGCCATCGAAGGCAATCATCACCGGCTCGGCGATTTGCGGCTCGGTCAGCACGGGCTCGAGCCGATAGCCTTTCGGCATCTGCATCGTGGCGATGGAGGCTTCCGGCGACAGAGCCTTGATATTTGGAGGCGGAGGCGGCGCGGCGGCAACGGTTTCGGCCGGGGCGTGAGGCAGTTCGGTCGGGGTCGAACACGATGCCAGCAGGAAACCCAGCACCAAGGCCGGGAGGACGCGGATGGATTTTTCTGAGGCAGCGGGCGCGATGTTATGCATGCGCGAAGCGTATCGCGTTACGAGGACCACAAAATCTGCATTCGACTTCTGTCGCGCTCGTCGAAGAGCCGCTGCGTCAGTCCGTCGAGAACACTGGCGATGACTAGTTGGCGGCCGGCACCGGGTCGTTGACATTGAGCCGGAATTTGACTTTCGCCTGCCGGCGCACGTCCGGGCATCGCGTGGTGGCTGTCATCAGCTGCCCCACTTTGAGGGCGGCCAAGTCCAGCGCCTCGTATTGCGAGCTCTGCTGAATGCGAATATCGCGCAGCTTCTTGGCCACCGAGTCGATGCGAAAATCCAGGACGACGTCACCCTGCTCCTCGCGCGCCTTCGAGTCCGCCGGGTAGAAATCATTCGGATTCGGCGAGGTCAGGAATCTCGTGTCGCAAGGTGGCTGCGGAGGCAGCGGCGTGTCTCGAATCTCGCAGTCGGTGTCCGGCATCGGCGGCTTGTGCGCGCGGTCGGCATACACCGTGGCGACGATGGCGATGGCATCCGGCAGTACCAGTCGTTCTCCGCGAATCTCGGTACGGCCGGAATCATCGGGCTGCGGCAACGTAAAGGCGGCGCGGCAATAGATAGGCGCACTGGAGGTGTTGTGGATTTTCGCCGACGTGGCCACGCAGTCCTCGGCGTTGGCGCGCGGCTGCTTGTCCGCCCGGTCACCCAGCTCGATCCGGCGGTCGGCGCCCGTGAGGCCGCAGACCGCGCTCGTCGCGCCGAATGGCAGGAGATTCCAGCGTGCCTCGCCCTTCTGCCGAGCGTAGCCGCTGGATACGTCCACTATGGCCGTCGTCGTGCGGTCTTGCGTCGGCGCATGTACCGCGGCGAACACGACGCTTTGCCGATAGCGCGTCCCCGCACAGCCGCCTCGCGCGCGCGATTCGCGCGCCACGCCGAGCGCCGCCAGGTCGAGTTTATAGAACCGACTGGTACGGACTATCCGTACGTTGCTCAAGCGGTCCGATCCGGGGACGACGTCGAACTCGAGCAACACCTCGCCGGATTCAGGGAACATCGGCGGGGACTCCGGGGCGAAATCCTGCGCGGGCGGCATGGTCAGATCGACCTGGCAATCCGACGTCGGCTGCGTGTAAACCGGTGTCGTAGCCGGGATCGCGAAGCACTGGGTGCTGAACTTTGTTGGCGGCCGCGACACCGGAACGAGGAGATTTACCACGACGTCGTTGAAGCGAGGATAGATGACGTTGACACCTTCTATCCGCTCACCGGCACCGCCCGGAACGTGGACCTGCTCAATCACGGCGGTGCACTGGATGGGGCGGTCGGTGACATTACGAACGCGGACTTCATAACATCGCAGCAACTCGCGTTCGACCTGGTTGAGTCCGCGCGGCAAGATTTCCGGTGGCCGGCGCAAGTGATCGACATCCCTGGGCCTGGAACGACAGCTGAAGTCTTTGTCTTCGCCGAAGAAGTCCTTCCAGGAGATGCCATTGCCGGTTTGTACCAGCCAGCCCGGACCGTCCGGCAACAATTGAGCCCGCGTGGAGCCGGACGTCAAGGCGATCATTGAAACCAGAAATGCTGACCACCGGATCCGGCGCGTTTCCGGTATTGCGGGAGATCGCCTGAAGCGCGTGCGCATCGCCGCAGTATGCATGCCAGGCCGCCGTGGGCATAGCCTGGTAGGGCAAGACGATCGGCGCCGGCAACTGGTTCAGGGTAGATAGCCTTTTTTTGACCATCGGCACTCGCTCAAATGCAGATCGTTGTTACTTCCAAAGTACAGCCGCTCACCGTCACGCGAGAGCGTGGCGCGCTGATCGGAAGGTGGGGCGACTTCTGCAAGCCGGTCGGCGCCGACGATTTCGAATGCCATTGAGCGCCACGTCGACTGGTAGATAGAAAGCCCCCGGCGGAGCTCAGGCGCCCGCCGCGGCGCCAGACAGGATGACGGCGCTTCGTCGCCGGCGGCCAGTCCGTCAGACAGAACGCGCCACATTGCCTCGCTACCCCTGCATCGACCCGAGTCGCCGTCGGCTGCAACACGGCCTCAACAGCCGCGAGAATCGCACTCCCATCCTCGATGTCAGGGAGTGACCGCGATGCGTCAATTCAACTTACGCCGCCTGTTGATGCTCGGCGGCTTGTTATGCTCGCCAGGAGTGTTCGCCGCCGGCAGTTACACGGAAAGTTTTCAGTCGACTCCGACGGGCTGGAGCCAGGATTTCGATAGCTGGAACGCGAACGCCGCCGACTATCGCAACGTCAACGGCGTGTTCCCCGGCGGGTCCGGAAACCCGGTCGCCTGGTACACGGGCCGACAGTGGACGAAGAACTTCACTTACAAGGTGCGCGCGTATTCCGATTGGCCGGACACGGGCAACCAACTCGGAGTCGTGTTTGGTCTGACGGACTCCACTCACTACTTCGAAGTCCTGCTCAACATGAGTGGCGACGTGAGCGTCTTCCAGGTATCGGGCAACGCCAATACGCCGGCGGCTCGCGGCACCGGCTCAGTCAACCCGGCAGCTGCCCGCCTGGCGGTGGATACGTGGTTCGATCTGGAAGTGTTCGTCGATGGCACGACGGTGAAAGTGAAAGTCAACGGTGTGGACGCGAATGTCGTCAACAGCACCATCGTGCCCGTCGCCGGATACATCGGCTTCGTCGCGCGGAACGACAAGGCACGCTTCGATGACGTCAGCGTTGTCGCGCAGTTGTTCCGGGGTAATTTCACTCAGGACGACGGCACCGCAATCGACCTCTCGGCACCTGACTTCAATTGCACGACGAGCGCGAGTCCCGAATTTCACCGGGCGTGCTATGCCAGATTCTCGGGCGTGGATTCATCGGGATACCAGTGGCCTCCAATCCTTTGGCTCAATGGAGCTGATCCGACTCAGTACGGCGGGATGCTCCACTTCATGTCCCGCGCTCGCGGCAAACCCGACCCCAACGTACTGGTTGATGTCACCGACTACGTTGGTGCCGCCATCGAAACCCGGCCCGGCCACGTGAACGGCGCCCCCACGCATGTCCTTCACCAGTGGCTGGTCACGAGACAGCCGGCTCCTGATGGAGCACAGCCACAAATTCCCCTGGCAATCCGCCCGCGAAACACCTTCTCGGAGCAACACGATCTGTACATGCGCTTCTGGCTGGAATACCCCAATGCCTTCACCGACGATCCAGATGACTACTGGCAGATGCCCTGGCAGTTCGTAACCGACGGTGCTCATGTGTCCGGGAACGACGATGATCTGCGGGTCTCTGTTATCGGCACGCGCTCCCCGGCTTTCAACGGCGAGCCGTGTGCGGACGCGACGGACGGTCAGTGGCACTGGATCGTTCAGGCCGATCAGCATGGGTCTCAACCCACCGCTCCTCCCCTTTGGCAGAAATGCAGCGGTACTTCCACCGTACCCACCGGGAGGTGGTTCAAGGTGGAAATCTTCCTGCATCGTGCGACATCGGCGACCGCGAACGGACGCGTGTGGGTGGCCATCGACGGTCACGAAGTGCTCGATTTCAACTCGAACGTCGACTCAACCAAAGCACTCGCAAACATGTACGCGGCGGGGTCGCCGATCAGCCGTATGAATCTGCCGCAGATGTATGGGGGAGACGTGTGGCCGCGCGATCAGTACGTCGACGATCTGGAAATCTGGGACGGCTTCCCCGGGAATGCGAGTGCCCATGCTCCATGATCGCGCTCTCGATTGACGAAGCCTCCGGTGGACTGCACACCGGAGGCAATGAGCACACTTTGGCGTTCCAAACTCGGTAGCGCGGATCCGGCTCGCAACGATCCTATTGGCTGATCGTCAACGAAGCGGCCGCCGGGGTGCGGAGAGCAAGGCGCAACGAAGCGCGCTTTCATGACGCCAACGATGGCCTCTCGGCCGGCCGCAGCCAGTTCAAACTCCAAAGATGGAGTCACCGCTTCTGTAAGTTGCGCGACCTCTTTGTAATCGACAATGAACACGGCCGCCTGCGCGAGGCCCAGCAACTCCTCGACAACGAACTGCCATCGGTCTTCGCTCACGTAGACGCGCGCGGCGCCAAGTGGAGGTGCCGCATCATGTGCGCAATGCAGCAGGCAGCCTTTGGATCCGGGCCGGATGCGGACGGCTGGTTGAAGATGCGGATGACTCGGAATATCGTGCGATCAGAACAAACAATAAGCGCGGCGGTTTTCCCGAAGATTCGGTAGTTGGACGGCGGTCGGCGGATCCGTCGTCGGCGCAAACGGAGCTGACAATGAGCACACTTTGGCTTTCCATCATCGGTAGCGCGGATCCTGATCGCAACGATCCGCAACGACGGGACGCTTACGTACCGCCGGTGTCCATCGACGAATCGAGAGAGATTGCGAAGAGCATCGGCGAAGAGCTCGCGAAGCGCGGTCACGGCCTCGTTGTCTATGACGCGGCCTTCATCGAGGCGGACGTCGTCTCGGCCTACGTTTCCGCCACCAAGAACGCAAATCCGAGCATGGCGCAAATCATCATTCGTCAGCCGCAGGACGCGAAGATCGTTCCGTTCAATGAAGAGCACACGCATCCCTCGCTTTTCGAGAGGCGAGCGGACAAGACGGGCTTGTGGGAGGTCTCGTTCTTTCGCTCGCTCGCGGATTCGGACGGCCTGATCCTGGTTGGCGGCTCCTATTCCACGGCGGTGGCGGGGCAGGTCGCGATCGGTGCGCGCCTACCCATCCTCGCACTGGAACGAACCGGCGGCTCAGCGCGGACCGTATGGAAAACCATCGCGCCGGGGATCGACCTGCCGTCGATCGCCGAGCACGCGCACATGGCCCGCGACATTTCCAAGGACATGGTGGTGCGTTGGATCGATGGCCTCGAGGCGCAACGCCGGCGTCGTTATGCCGTGGAAACCGGACCGATCCTGTGGCACGCGGCGTACGCCTCACTGCTTTTTTTCGTGGCGATCGTCGCTGCGCTCGGAAGTCACCTGGTTCCGAGGATGCCCGAGTTTCCCGAATTTGCGCGCGAGGCGATGTTCTTTGGGTCGACACTGTTCGCCGGGGCAGCGGGAGCCGCCATTCGAATGGTGTTCGAGCGGCGTTACGGCAGCGGATCGCTCGTGCCGCCGGCCATCGGCATTACGCTCGCACTCGGAATGATGGCCGGTGCGCTCGCAGGGTTGCTGTACTTCGTCGCTCAGCCTGGGGGACTCGATCTTGTCGGTGAGCCCGGCCTCCGGCTCGTCTCGATCGTCCTCGTCGTGAGCACTATTGCGGGCCTCACCGTCGAGGCGATATTCCGCAAGTTGCTCGGAATCGATGTTCTCCAGACGCGGAGTATCGCGGTCGGACGCGATGACTCCGGCGGCAAGCGCTAACTCATCACCGTTTTTTTGTTAGAGATAACCAGCCATTCAATGTGCCGCAACGTACAGAGTCTGCGTCACCCAGGATGGCAACATCGTTTCCCACCTACACCCGGAGGAATCCATGAATCTTCATATCACGATCGGTCCGCTTCTCTCGCTCATTGCCGGCATCCTGATCTTCATCATGCCGCGACTGCTCAATTACATTGTCGCGACCTACCTGATCGTCATCGGCTTGATCGGCCTCTTCGGCAGCGGCAGTTTTAGTTGACCCCTGCAGGCTGGGTCCTTCATTTTGCGGCGGGCGCGCCGAAGGTCTGCACCCAGTAGATCTGCCCGCGCTTTCGGCCCGTGGCCAGACCGATCCCGGTGTCGTGGAATCTCGAATCCATGATGTTCTCGCAATGGCCGGGGCTGGCCAGCCAGCCCGCAACGACTTCCTCCGCCGATTCCGGGCCGTACGCGATGTTCTCGCCCGTCAGCCGCGAGCGGTAGCCGGTACGGAGCACCCGGTCCCTCGGCTCACTGCCGTCACTGCCGCGATGTTCGAAGAATTTCTTTCGGGCCATGTCGCGCGCGTGATCGGTGGCCGCTTCGTTCAACTTCTGTGAAACGCTGAGCGGCGCCACGGCACCGAACCGTTCGGATCCGCATCTCCTGCCGCTACTCCTGGCCGCGTTGATCAGCTCCACCACGCGCGCGCTGACGACGGCAGGGGACGCTCGTCCCACCGCGGCCTCTCTGGCGTGCGCGCCAAGGCTGAATGCGCCGGCGAGAACAGCGATGCCAAGCAGTCCCAGTGGAGCCAACCCGCGATGGAAGATATCGGACATGTCCCGGAGTATCCCCATTCGCGCTGAATGCACTGTGAATCGGCAGACGAATTTACATAGTGAGGGATTGCTCGAGAGGGCTTCAGTTCGCTACGCCGCCGCCGATAACCGTCAACCATGATTGCCGCCATCCGCTCTGGGATCGGCTCTCTTGTGGATCAATGGTTCGGCGGGTCGCGTGCACGAACGGGCCCGCGGGTGATCAACGATCGGCAGGGAAGCCGAGCGCAGCCTCGCGCCAAAGGTTCCGTCGACGGTGCCCAAGGTCCGGGTATGCATGCCGACGTCGCCATGCGGCGGTTCACGGCGCATGCGCTCGATGCGAGTCTCGACGATTTGCGCAACGAGGCAACTCCCTCGGAGCTTGCCGAGCTCGAGCCGGCGGCGCGCGTGCTCGATGATCTGGAACTGCACGCGAAATACCTGCCGCGCCGGCCGTCGCTCTTGCCGCGGCTCATGACCGCGATCAACAACGACTCGAACTCGATGCGCGAGTTGGCGAAGATCATCGGCGAGGACGGCACGCTTCTCGGTGGCCTGCTGAAGCTGGCAAACAGCGCCTTTTACGGAGTTCGGCGACACAAGCCGATCGAAAGCCTGGAGAAGGCCGTGGCGCTCGTGGGTACGGACGGCCTGCGCTCGCTGGTGGCCACCGCGCTGTTGCACCCGGTCATGACGGCCACGCGAGGACCCTTCTCCTCGTTCGCCGAAGCAACCTGGGAGCACAGCCAGTACTCCGCCGCATGCGCGGAACTGCACGCGGTTCACATCGAGGGCGCCGACGCCTTCAGCGCGCGGCTCCTGGTATTGCTGCGCGGCCTGGCGAGCAACGCCGTGTTTCGCATCGCGCGAGAGCATTGTGCGGCTGAAAGCGCCGTACCGCCGGCGGCCATGGCCAAACTACTCGACGACTGGGTGCCGCCCATGGCGCTGCGCATTGCCGGGAACTGGCAGCTGCCCAAGGACCTGTGCAACGTGCTCTCCGCTCGCGCCGAGCCGGGCCTGGCGCGCTCGTTGCGCTTCGGCCGGCTGGCGGGCGCGCTGCTCGTCCTGGTGAATCGCGGCCACATGCGAGAGCTGTCGGCGCGCGCGATCCTGCTCGCCGACGATCACCGTCGCGTGCAAGTCGATCGGTTGTGGTCGCGTCTGGCGATCCAGCATCTCGCCACCACGCGCTGATCCCCCCGCAGACGTCTTTCGACAGCCGCCACCCCGATTCGGGGCTACCCGACGGTGCAGATCGAAAAGATAGCGCCATTGAAAGTACTATCCGCAGATCAGCCATGGAGTCGTGCGCTGGAGGGAAGTATGCGGAGAAAACTTGGGTTCAAGGTCCTCATCGTGTGCCTTGCGGGCCTGGCGAGCTCCTTGGTTCACGCCGACCTGTACGGCGCCGACGCCGCATATCGCGCGAAGGACTTTTCGCGGGCGTTCGAGCTCTATCGCGAGCTCGCGGAGCTGGGTCATGCCGAGTCGCAGGAAACGCTCGCCATCATGTACGTCAACGGCGAGGGCGTGAAACGCGACAACATGCTCGGTTATGCGTGGGCCACCCTCGTGCTGGAACAACGACCGAGTGAGGTGGCGCAGAATATCTACGCGCAGCTCCATCCGCACCTCACCGAGTCCGGGCGAAAGACCGCCGAAGAATTGCGGGCCAGGTTCGGCAAAGACGCGCTGACGAAAAGCATTCTGGGAGCCGGGAGAATCCCGGTCGCGTCGAAAAATGTAGTCTGCAAGATGAAGGCTCCGGCGAATCCGAACGACTTTTTCCCGCCCGAGGCGGCTGCAAAAGGCATTTCGGGTTTTGCAATCATCGACGCCAGAGTCTTCAGTGACGGCCGCGATCACGATCCACGTCCGGCTCGACTCATTCCGGCCCAGCCCTTCGATGGTCCGGGCATGCTCGTATCGATGAACACGCTCTTCAGCCCGCAAATGGGCAATGGCAACGCCGAGTCCTGCACGATTCGATTCAAAGTCAGATTTACGGCGGGGCTCCAACCCACACCCAAGACGGTCGAGCAGGATCTGAGCGCGCTCAAGCAAAAGGCCATCGCCGGCGATCCAAATTCGCAGTTGCTCTATGGGTTGCTGCTTCAGAACAGCGACGGCCCGCCCTCCGCGGAAGTGCCCCTCGACTGGTTCATCAAGGCAGCGCAGGCCGGCAATTCGTTCGCGCAGTATCTGGTCGGTCACGATCATCTGAACTCGCGTGCGTTCGCAGTGGACGAAGCGAAGGGGACTTTCTGGCTCGACAAGGCTGCGCGTGGCGGTGACAGCGATGCGCAACTCGAGCTGGCTAACTACTATCTGCATGATGCGTCCAACGCCGGCAACGCGCGCAAGGCGGTCGAGTTGCTCGGGCGCGCGGTCGAAGCCGGCCGGCCGGAAGCGCGGTTCTATCTTGCGGCGCTGCTCGCGAGCAACCCCGATGCGGAGGTTCGCAATCCGAAACGCGCGCTGGAAATCTTCGGCAAGGGCCGGGATATCTACGAACAGAACCCGATCGCCTGGGAGATTCGCGCCGCGGCGCACGCCAACGCCGGCGAGTTCGACGATGCAAGCGACCTCGAGAAACGTGCGATTCGCATGGCGAAGGTTTTTCACTGGAACACGGCTCCCCTTGAAGCACGGCTCGCTGCCTACCAGGGCAAGAAATCCTGGACGGGCGACTTGTTGGCGTTTTACTGAGGCCTGCGCGGTCATCGCAGCCGCTACCACGGCGCCGGCTTGTAGTCCTTCAGGAACTGTCCCCATACATGCTCGCCGGTGAGCTGGCCGGCGAAGATCGGGTCAACGATCCGCGCCGCGCCGTCGATGATGTCGAGCGGCGGTGAGAATCCCGCTTCAGCCTTGCGCGCCGCGTGGACCGCGGGATCTTCGTCGGTGATCCATCCGGTGTCGACCGCGTTCATGTGGATGCCATCTTTCACGAAGTCGGGCGCGCTCGTCCGGGTCATCATGTTCAGCGCTGCTTTCGCCATGTTGGTGTGCGCGTGCTTGTCGGTCTTCGTGGCGCGATAGAACTGCCCCTCGATCGCGCTGACGTTGACGATGTGCTTGTGAGCGCCGGGAGTGCGCAGCATGAGCGGCTTCAGCCGGGCGTTGAGGATGTACGGCGCAATCGCGTTCACGAGCTGCACTTCCAGCAGCTCGGGCGTTTCGACTTCGTGCATGCGCAGGCGCCAGCTGTTCATCTCGCGCAAGTCGACTTGTTGCCGGTCTTCGTCGAAGCGGTTCGTTGGAAACAGTGTCTCGCCGCCGCGGTAATCCTCGTCGAGATAGCGGCGCTGCGAGAGGGCGGCGCTGTGCAGGAGCCCTTCGCCGCGGCTGTGTTCCGGTGAAGCCATGAGTGAGGTGGGCGTGCGCGACCCTTCGAGCCTGCCGCGCAACTCGTCATGACCCGTGAGTACGCATTTCAGTTCCGCCGGAAGCGCGGCGACAACTTCAGCTTCCCTTGCCAGGAGGTGTTGAAAAAATCCCGCCGGCCGACGCACCGTCTGGCACGCGTTGTTGAGAATGAAGTCGAGGCGCGGCAGCCGTTCGCTGAGATATCTCGTGAACAATTCCACGCTCGGCGTGTGGCGCAGGTCCAGCCCGTGGATCTGCAGCCGCTCCCGATACGACGAGAAATCCGGTTCCCTCGAGTAGCGGTCGGCGGCATCGATCGGGAAGCGCGTCGTGACGATGACGTGCGCCCCGGCGCGCAGTAGTTTGAGCGAGGCCTGGTAGCCGATCTTGACCCGCGCACCGGTTATCAGCGCGTATTGCCCGCTCAGATCCGCGCTCTGCTCGCGCTTGGCGTAGTTGAAGTCGCCACACGGCGCGCACATCGAATCGTAGTAGCGATGCACCTTTGCAAAGGGCTGCTTGCAGACGTAGCAATCGCGCTCTTTGTTCAGGCGCGGCCGATCATCGAGGTCTTCCGGCTTCGGCGGTTCGAGCCACAGCGGTGTAAACACTTCCTTACGGCGCTGAACGCGCAGCCCGGCCCGCTCGATGGCCTTGCGGTCATGCTCCTTCGCGGCTTCGCGCTCGCTGCGTCGAAAGGCCTTCGCCATTCTGACCAGATCGTGGCGCTCGGGCTTTGCGACGAGCCCGGCGAGAGTGAGCAGCTCGCGACGCTGCTCCTGCGTCAGGCGCGTGAGATGCGAGCGATCCGCTTCGATCGCTCGCAGCACTCGCACGGCCGCGCGCAGGTCGTCATCTGAAATGTCCATGCGCGCATTGTAGCTACGTCGTCGGGAACGGATTCCGTTCGGCAAACTGCGCCTGGTGCCAATAGGGATAGGTCCGCGTCTTTGCGCTCGCGGCTTCGAGCCGGGCCACCTGCGCCGGGTCGAGTTTCCAATCGATCGCGCCGAGGTTCCCCTTCAGCTGGGTCTCGTCGCGCGCGCCGACGATCACTGTCGCCACGCTCGGGCGGGACAGCACCCAGGCGATGGCGATCTGCGCCACGCTCTTCCCGGTTTCCGCTGCCACCGCGTCCAGCGCGTCGATGATCCGGTATAGATGCTCGTCCTCCGCCGGCGGGGCGATTCGCGCCGTGGTGGCATCCGTGAGCCGCGTGACGGAGGGGCTCGCCTGGCCGCGCCGGAATTTTCCTCCCAGCCGGCCCCAGCCGAGCGGACTCCAGACGACCGTGCCCACGCCCTGGTCGAGAGCGAGAGGCATCAGCTCCCACTCGAATTCGCGACCGAGCAGCGAGTAATACGCCTGGTGGGCCACGTGACGCGCCCAGCCCTGGCGCTCGGAAATCGCGAGCGACTTCATCAGGTGCCAGCCCGAGAAGTTAGAGCAGCCGATGTGGCGGATTTTTCCCGCACGCACGAAATCATTCAACGTGCCCAGCGTCTCCTCCACCGGTGTCAGGGCATCGAAGCCGTGCAACTGATAGAGATCGATGTAGTCGGTGCCCAGCCGCCGCAAGCTGCCCTCGATCTGCTTGGTCAGGTGCTTGCGGCCCGAGCCCACGTCGTCGGGTGCGTCGCTGAACCGGAAAGTGCCCTTGGTGGAGATGATGACCTGGTCGCGCCGGCCCTTGATGGCTGCCCCCAGGATTTCCTCCGCCTGCCCGGCGGAGTAGATGTCGGCCGAGTCAAACAGCGTGACGCCCGCCTCGAGGCACAGGTCCACGACGCGCGTGGCTTCCTTCACGCCGTTGGCGCCCCAGGCCTTGAACACCGGTGCGTCGCCGAATGTCGCTGTGCCGAAGCTGAGCGCCGGCACCTTGAGGTCCGAGCGGCCGAGTTGTCTGAATTCCATGTTCATACCACCGTTCGGTGGCGCTCGATGCAGGTAGTTAGCACCTCATCTCCCGGACGCTGCCACCAGTTGTTGGCCGAAAAGATCTCGACTTCGCTGAAGCCTGCGTAACCCGCGGCTTCCATCCAGCCGCGGATCTTGCGGAGATCGATGACTCCGTCGCCCATCATTCCCCGATCGAGCAGCAGATCGGTCGTCGGTGTCAGCCAATCGCAGACATGAAAGGCGAGCAGGCGAGGTGCTCCCGCACGACGAATCTGCTCGTGCAACTTCGGATCCCACCAGACGTGATAGACATCGAGCGCGACGCCGAGCGCGCCAGTGGCCGCCGGGTCGAGCGCCTCGCAAATATCCAGAGCCTGTTCGAGCGTGTTCACGCAGGCGCGATCCGCCGCGTACATTGGATGCAAGGGCTCGATCGCAAGCGGCATGTTGCGCGGCCGTGCGTATTCGAGCAGGCGCGCAATGCCGTCGATGACTTGCGCGCGCGAACGTTCGATGTCCCGATGGACGGCCCGACCTTCGAGCGCGCCGGGCAAACCACCGACGACCAGGACAAGGCACTGACTGCCGAGTTCGCACGCCTCATCCACGGCGCGGAAATTGTCCGCCATCGCGGCAGCGAGGCCGCCTTCATCGGCAGCGGGAAACATGCCGCCACGGCAGTATCCGGATAGTTTGATCCCCGTGTCCCGGATCAGATGGCTCGCCACGTTCAAGCCACATTCGGCGACTTGATCCCGCCACGGCGAGATCGCGGGAATGCCGTGTCGCGCGCAGGCTTCGATGATCTGCGGCAGCGTCCACTGCCGGCGCACCGTCGCGGTGTTGATCGACAGCCATTCGGGGCTTTTGGAAAAGTCACGCATGCGGATCAGCCGATGCCGTGCAGGGCCAGCAGGTGTTTCATGCGATCGCAGGCGAGGGCCGGGTCGGCGAGCAGTGCTGCCTCATCGGCCAGCCGAAATACTTCAGCCAGATGCGTGATCGAGCGTGCACTCTGCTGGCCGCCGATCATCGCGAAATGGCGCTGGAATCCGTTGAGGTAGGCCATGAACACGACACCGGTCTTATAGAAACGAGTCGGCGCGGCGAAAATGTGTCTCGACAGTGGAACGGTTGGGGCGAGGATGCGATGGAATTGCGGTTCGTCGCCGCGCGCGAGTGCGGCGAGCGCCGCCGCCGCCGCCGGGGCAATCGAATCGAAGATCCCGAGCAGTGCGTGGCTGTATCCCACTTCATCGCCCGCGATCAGCTCCGCATAATTGAAATCGTCGCCGGTGTACATGCGCACGTTTGCCGGCAGGCGACGCCGCATGTCGATTTCACTCTGCTTGTCGAGTAGTGAGATCTTGATGCCGTCGATCTTCGACGCATGGCGTTGGATTACATTCAGCGCCACATTCATCGCGGTGCCGATGTCGCTGGATCCCCAATAGCCGGCCAATGCCGGATCGAACATGTCGCCTAACCAGTGCAGGATCACAGGCTCGCGCGCCGCGGACAGCAATCGATCATAGACGCGCGCGTAGTCATCGGGGCCGCGCGCGATGCGCGCCAGTGCGCGACTCGCCATCAGGATGAGGCGTCCACCCAGCGCTTCGATCGCGGACATCTGGCTTTCATAGGCGCCGATCACATCATCGAGCGTGCGCGCGGCGTCAGGTGCCAGATGATCCGTGCCGCAACCGCTGGCGAGCAGCGCGCCCTCGATGCCGCGCGCCGCGCCGATCGATTCTTTGATGAGCTTCAGCGATGTCGGCCAGTCGAGCCCCATGCCGCGCTGCGCCGTGTCCATTGCTTCGGCGACTCCCAGCCCGAGATTCCAGAGATGCACGCGATAGGCAATGGTGGCCTCCCAATCGAGCGCGCAGTCAGCCCAAGGGTCGCGTGTCGCCAACGGATCCGCGACCACGTGCGCCGCCGAATAGACGACGCGATTGAAGCGCGCGTTCTTTGTCGGAGCGGTCGGAGTCCGTGCCAGTAGTTTGTACGGCCTGACTTCCGTCGTTCCACCCTGGCTGAAGGGAAGCGAAATCGTGAGTGTCATGCGGATTTCTCGTCCGAGTTTGGGCGCAGCGCCGGCACGTCCACCCAGCGACGCTCACGCCAGCTTTGCAGCGAACACTCCACGAGCTGCACGCCTTTCGCGCCTTCGAGCAGATCCCAAGCGAAAGGCGCGTCGGCGACGACATGGCGGATGAACCGTTCCCACTGCACCTTGAAGCCGTTTTCGGCAACCCGCGTGTCGGGTACGTCTTGCCAGTGATCGAAAAAATTCATCGGCGATCTCAAGTCGGGATTCCAGACCGGCTTCGGTGTATTCACGCGCGCCTGGCTCCTGCAGTCCATGAGCCCCGCGACCGCCGAACCGTGCGTGCCGTCGACGTGAAAGGTGACGAGGTCATCGCGACGCACGCGCGTGCACCATGAGCTGTTGACCTGGGCGACGATGTCGCCTTCCAACTGAAGCGTTGCGTAGCAGGCATCATCGGCGGTCGCTGGGTATTGCCGGCCTTGCTCGTCCCAACGTCGAGGGATGTGCGTGGCGCCGAGGCAAGACACGCTCTTCACGGCTCCGAACAGATTGTCGAGGACGTAGCGCCAGTGGCACATCATGTCGAGGATGATGCCGCCGCCGTCGGCTGCGCGGTAGTTCCACGAGGGGCGTTGGATCGGCTGCAGATCACCTTCGAACACCCAGTAGCCGAACTCGCCGCGCACCGAGAGGATCCGGCCGAAGAAGCCGGACTTCACGAGCATCGCGAGCTTGAGCAGGGCCGGCAGGAATAGTTTGTCCTGCACGACGCCGTGCTTCACACCACACTTTTTCGCGAGGCGCACCAACTCGAGCGCGGCGCTCAAGGTAGGCGCCACCGGCTTCTCGCAGTACACATGTTTGCCGGCGCGCATGGCACGCTCGAGCAGCGGCGGCCTTCCTTGCGTCGTCGCGGAGTCGAAGAACACCGTGTCCGCGGGATTCGCGAGCGCACCGTCCACGTCCGTGCTCCAGCGGGTGAGACCGTGGGTCCGCGCGAGGCGTTCGAGCGCGTCGGCGTTGCGACCGAGCAGGATCGGGTCGGGCATCACACGATCGCCATTGTCCAACGCGACGCCGCCTTGCTGGCGGATCGCCATGATCGAACGAATCAGGTGTTGGTTCAGACCCATGCGCCCCGTAACGCCGTGCATCATGAGCCCCAGGCGAATCTCAGCCATCGCTACTTCTCCCTTGTTCAGTCTTCGGGCAGCGCCCGGTCTTTGGTTTCGGGCAGCCACGGCAGGATCGCGATCCCGACGAACAGCACGAGGCTTACCCAGATCCCGGCAGTTCGAAATCCTTCGATGTCGCCGCCCAACGAGCGGGTCAACCGGCTCACCGTGAACGGCGCGGTCGCAGCGACGATTCGCCCGACGTTGTAGCAAAAGCTGGTCCCGGTGCTGCGCAGGCTGATGGGGAACAATTCCGGTAGATAGACGGCGTAGGCGCCGAGCACCGAGAGCTGGCCGAATCCCATGAAAGGCAGCATCCAGTACATGTCATGGATCTCGTGCATGTACTGGAACACGACCCAGGTGGAGACGAAGGACAGGAGCAGGCCTAGCGCGATCGCAAAACGGCGCCCGCGCACTTGCGCGATCTTCGCGAGCGCCAGCATGCCGAAGAACCCGCCGAGGTTCTGGAGCAGCAGCCCGATGGAACGCCAGTACGCTTTCTCGTTCGCAAGCTCGGCAGGCGAGAGGCCGGCGTGAATGAAGTGCTGATCGACGATCGAGCCGACGATCTTCGGGTGAAAATTGCCCACGCCCCAGAGCCCGATGATGCCCGCGCTGCATACGATCAAGCCGAGCCAGGCGCGCTTCGCCCATACCGGATGGGTCAGAAGCCGGCGATAGGAACCGAACTGGATGCCGCGCGACGATCCTTCGTGGCGCGCCGCGACCCACTTCGGCGGTTCTCTGAGATGGCGCAGAAGCGGCACACACAGAAGCGCTGGCAGTGCGCCGACCAGAAACATCGCCTGCCAATGCGCGAGCCCGAACGGCAGCAGTTGTCGTGCGGCGAGCGCCCCGAGCAGCATGCCGGTGAGTGCCGCCACGAGGTTTCCCAAAGTCGACAGCGATTGCAGCAACCCAAGCGCCGGCGCGCGGCTGCGGTCGGGAAACGAATCGGCGACGAGCGCGACCGCAAGACCGAAAACGCCGCCGACACCGAGGCCGCTGGCGAAGCGGTAGACGCAAAAATCGACGAAGCCGGTGGAGAACGAGCTGAGCCCCGTGCTGAGCGAATACAGGAGGATGCAGACCGTGAGCATCCGCGCGCGACCGTATCGATCGCCGAGTGCGCCGAAGAAAAGACCGCCGACGGCCCAGGCGATCAGGAACACCGACGTCGTGTACGGGCCGTATTCCAATGCGAGCTTCGGGTCGGCGATCAGGTTCTCCAGTGCACCGTCGCGCGCGAGGTTGAAGACCTGCTGGTCGAAGCAATCGAACGCCCAGGCAAGCGAAGCGCCGGCGAAGACGAGCCAGTGTTCGCGAGTCAGACCCTGCCACCAGCGTGGAGCGTGCATGTCCGGATAGCCTGCGCTAGAAGTAACCAGACGGTTACATTAGCATCGGCACGCCGCTCGCAACAATCATGGCAAAACACCCGACAACCCCCAATCGTGCCCGGCCATCCGTGAAGGGCGCTCCGCGCAAGCGATCCGCCTCCGCCACCAAGGCGCGGATCCTCGATGCGGCATTGAGTGAGTTCGCCACGCGCGGATTCGCCGGAGCCCGCGTGGATGTGATCGCAAGCGAAGCGCGCGCGAACAAGCGCATGCTATATGCGTACGTGGGCAACAAGGACGCCCTGTGGCTCGCGACGCTGGAGGCCGTTTACGCCGCGAAGCGGCAGGAAGAGCGTCAACTCGCTACTGACACGCTTTCGCCTGCAGAGGCGATGCGCGCCCTGATCCGTTTCAACTTCCGCTACCACCTCGAGCATCCCGAATTCGTCGCGCTCGTGAACAACGAAAACCTCATGGGCGCGCGCAAGCTCAAGCGATCGAAGCTGGTGCCGCAGCTCTATTCCCCCTTGCTCGAGACGCTCACCGAAGTGTTGCGACGGGGACAGAAGGCGAAGGTGTTCCGCGGCGGCGTCGACCCGATGCAGTTGTATATTTCAATCGCGGCGCTGGGGTACTTCTATTGCTCCAACATCCGCACGCTGTCGGTGATCTTCGCCAGCGCGCTCGATTCCCAAACAGGCATGAAGCAGCGCGAGCAGCACGTCATCGATGTCGTGATGAGCTATCTAGGGAAGGACTAGATAGAAACGCAGCGGCGTATAGTCGACTTGGCGGTTCGATGTGAGGATGACCCCCTGGAGAAACGGACATGCGTGTAGCGGTGCTGGGAAGTTGGCGGGAAAAGGACGCGCAACGGTGGCGCCTGTTGGAAACGCAGGAGGCATTCGCGCAGGCGTGCCGGCGGCTCGGACGCGAGCTGATCGAGAGTGGGCACAGTCTCATCGTGGGGACGGATGCGCTCCGTACCGCCGACGGCAACGCGGCGGCGGGCCAGCGTCATCGAGAAGTTCATCGCTCGCCTTCGCGCCGCGAGCGACCGGTGACGCAGCAGTAGTATCCTCGTCGCCTCATCCCACCGGCAGGCTGAACACGATTCAACATGCGTATTTTCCTGAGTTATGCATCGGAGGACCGCGCCACGGCGGATGCGATTCGCCTGGCGCTCGAAGGCGACGGACACGATGTGTTCTTCGACCGCGAAGACCTGCCGCCGGGCGGAGAATTCCATACCCGCATCCGGCACGGCATCGAAGCATCCGACCTCGTGATTTTCCTCGTCAGTCAGAAGACGATCGATTCGGGCAGCTACACGCTCACGGAAATCTCGATCGCCGAGAAAACCTGGCCGAAGCCCGACGGCCGTGTCCTGCCGGTGCTCCTCGAGCGAATGAAGCTGCAGGATTTGCCCGCCTACCTGAGGTCGGTCACCTTCCTCGACACGCCGGGCAACATCCCGGCGGAAGTCGCCGACGCCGTCGACCGGATGGCGCGTGCGCGCCGCCGACGATTGATACTCAGGATCGTCCCGATCGGGTTGGCCTGCGCCTTGATTGCCCTCGCTGTGACCTGGTACTTCACAGGTCGCGGCGCGTCGACCACGCGCGCCGGCAAGGACGGCGCGCCTGCGATGCTCGTGCCCGCGGGCAAGTTCACGATGGGCGACGATGAAGCCTCACCGGTTCGCCAGTTGTTTGTCGATGCGTTCTACATGGATCGTTTCGAGACGACCACCGCGCGCTATGCGAAATATCTCGCGAGCATCGGCTCCGACAAGGCGCCGGATTTCTGGGACGAGCGGGCGGGCGAGGGCAGCGAGGAGATGCCGGTCGTCGGCGTGAGCTGGAATGAAGCGAATGCCTACTGCCGTTGGGCCGGCAAGCGCTTGCCGACGGAGACGGAATGGGAGAAGGCTGCGCGCGGCACCGACGGGCGGCCATTCCCCTGGGGCCAGGCGCCACCGACTCTCGAGCGCGCTAACTACCAGAACAGCTCGCCCGGACCCTACGAAGGCGCGTTGTCGCCGGTTGGCACGCACGCGGCCGGCAAGAGCACGTACGGTGTCGACGATCTAGCCGGCAACGCGGCGGAGTGGGTCGCGGACTGGTATTCGGAAGGCTTCACGGCGGATGACGTCTACAATCCGCGCGGTCCCGGCGAGGGCGAAAAGAAAGTGATTCGCGGCGGCGGCCGCTACGACCCGCCGGAGAGGCTGGGCGCGACCGCGCGGCAATACGCGAGCCCTGAAAATCGCGCCGATGATATCGGCTTCCGTTGCGCGAGTGATCCGTGAGCGATCCGTGAGCAGCGTCATGAAATGGCGTCCCAGGATCTTCATGAGTTACGCCCGCGAAAACCAGGCGGACGCGAAGCTCTTGGCCGAAAGCCTCGAGGGGTTGGGCGTCCGGGTCTTCATCGATACGGAAGGATTGTTGATCGGAGACAAGTTCGCGGCGCGGCTCGCGGGTGAGCTCGAGGAGAGTGACGGTCTCGTATTCCTTCACACCCCACAGTCGGCAAGCAGCGAGTGGTGCCATGCCGAGATCCATGCCGCGAGTGCGCATCGCCTGCAACTGCTGAGAATCAAGCACGGTGACGGCGGGAAACTCCCGGACCCGATAGAGCATGTGTTCTCCGGCCTTCACTACCTCGAGTGGCAAGGCCAAAACCCGCCAGATCTCCGTGGAAGTCTAACTAAAGCAATTCGCCACGCCCGGCGGAGGGTTCTGACGCGCCTGACTCTCGCGGCGTGCGCGGCGATCCTGCTGGTCGCGGTCGTCGCGCTGTTCTTCTCGCGCTGGGATGCGTGGCAGACAGCACAGAGGCGGCGCGAGATTCTCGAGGCGATCGAATCTTCACAGGCGCCGTGGACCACGGTGCAGGTGAATTCGATCACTGCCGGCCTGGAACAGGACGGCGAGCTGATCTCCCGCGTGCGAGGATTGCGAGACGACCCGCACATCGTCGGGCTTGTCCCAAGACTCAATGCCTGGCAGGTGGATCAGTTGCTGTCCGATGCACAGGGAAGGCGAAGTCGCTGGGATCTGAGCGGGGTCGAATGGCATGGCGTCGCGCTCAACCGTGCGGTGTTGACGGACGTCACCATGCGAGACGGTCGAATCGAGGGCTTTACCGCGAGCCAGTGCCAATTTTCCGACGTCTATCTCGGCCCGTCCCCGGGTGCCGGAACGCCGAAGGGATTGAGCTTCATCAATGCGAAATTCGACAGCTGTTCCTTCTCGAACGTCTGGATAGACGGGACGCAACTGCTAACTAGCGAGTTCCGCAACGGAAAGTTTCGCGGCGCCGATGTATCTGTCGTGGGCATGGCCGGCGTGAAGTTCTATTCCGCCGCAGGCGTCAACGTTGTGACCCGGGATTTCACGCTTTTCGAAAACAGCGTCATCCGCGGTGTGGCTGCACCGGATCCCAAGGTCATGGACCTTTCAACACCCGAACAGGAGGTCTTGTTCGACGGTGTTGAATTCGTCCGGGTCAGGTTCGAAGGCTGGTTCAAGCCCGAATGGTTTCGGAACAGTCATTTCGAAGCGTGCGTGTTTCCTGCGTCCCTTCCATCAGATGCACTCGCGCGCGATGGCAATCGCGTCGACTGAGCTGACTATGCCAGCGTTTGCCCTTTTCCAGTTCCTTCTTCCACCGATTTCACCATGTCCGGAACGAACGGCCTCACGCGCTTCTCGATCGCGTTCCGCGTCGACTCCAATGCTTCCCGCGTCGTTGAGATCTCGGTATTGCTCACCCGGATTTCAGCCTTCAGCCTCGAAGTCTTGATGAAGAGCACCTGGGTGAACGCCTCTGCCGTCTGGATCGCACACGACAGCATCTTTGCCGAAATGTTGCCCTTCGAGTCCGTAGTGACGTGGCAGAACTCCATCGTGTTGCCCGAATGTCGGCGGGTCGACTGATTGAACATCGTGATCCATGGCGAATTATCCTGAGTCGAGCCCAACCCTCTCAGTACCTCGATCATCTTGGACGCGCCTGCTTCCGAAGGGCCAAGCAGTGTGGTCAACATGGGAATCATGCTCTCGTAGAGGTTGCGGTTCCGGCCACTGCTCGACAACACATTCTCAACTGCTTCACCCACCCTCCAGCCAATTTCGCCGAGTATCTCGAAGAATCGTTTCTGCCAGTCCGAAACGTTTCGCGCCGGCTCCATATTCTTGTTAGTGGCCAGCTGGGCGAGCAACATCGCATTCGCGATTGGCTCCCGCAGATTCTTCGGCACCGCTTCGTTGAACTCGAGCAGCAGCCCGCCAACCGCGACGACCTGCCGCTGATCCGAATAGTTTGCGCCACGACTAAAATCCGAAACCATGCTCTTGGCCGGCACCGTTAGATTAGGCGGATCCGGCAGGCTCATTGACTCGACGTTGGGTTTGTCGGACACGCTTCCATCGCTCGGCGCGGCAGGGCGTCGTGACGCGCCGTTGCCCGATATTTGCCCGATTGCGCCGATTTTGCTGAGCAGGGATGGGACCATTTGCGCGGGGCTTTGAACGACGTATGCCGCCACCTCGTTTTTCAGCCGCTCACGGAATCGGCCAAGGTTGCTCGTGACATCGACTAGTAACGCCCCGGTAAAACCTGGTTCCTGGATGCGAAAGGCGACTATCGGTTTGCCGCGCTCGCGTGCGCGCATGTATTGGAGCTCGATCATCGAGCGCGGCTCGGCCCTGCTTGCCTCCTCTGGCGGAATGTATCCGTAGTTCTGGCCAACGAGGCATATGAATATATCGCAGTGGTCTATTTCTTCGAATACCGTCTCGAACAGGGGGATGCCGCTCGCGTCCATTTCATCCAATGTGATGACGGCGTAAACGGGCGTCAGCGCGTCGCGCACAGCCTGGCGATAGCTAGAAAGGTCCGATACGGTGGAAGAAACGAATACCCGCAGGCGCTCTCTGGCCGTTTCGGGCCTTGTCTGCAATTCCAGCCGCAGCTTCTCCGCAGGCTCGATGATTCGTGCAAACGCAACTTGCGCGAGCTGCCGCGCATCGCCGTACATGATCCTATCCGGCATGGCCCGGTCCAACGAGTACGCTGCAGCGTGAGCTAGAGTGAATTTGTCGAGTTCATTGAGAACCTGAAGCACCGGCAACCTGGGATGCTCATGGAATGCTTCGAACCAGGTTTTGAGCCACCTCTGCGGCAGACCCGCGTCGATCACCACGAAGCGCGCGGTCCGCAGTAGTTTGTGAATGGCTGGACTCGCCTTCGGATCGCCCATGAAGTGGTCCGGCAAGACGGGCTGGTATTTTTCGCGGCGCAGGCTGTCTGAAAGAGCTTCGAATGCGTCGCGTCGCCGGCTCCCCATGATGATGATGACCCGGCGGGTGTCGCCATGAATCTCGGGCGGCGTTTCGGGATCGCCTGTCACCACGTCGTCGTCGGCCTGCGGCTGCTCAGGCGCGTTTTCCGCATGCACGGCATCTGGCGATGGCACGTATTCGATACGCCACGCATCACCGAGCAGGCTGCGCAAGGTGATTGGGCCGCTGCCAGGTACCGGGAACTCCACGTCGAGGTTGACGTCGATGACGCGCGGCGCTTCACCAGAGGATTCAAGCAGCAGAAGCAGTGGCGAATACGCCGGCACGTCGATGACTGCTACCTCCGGCACGTCCGCTGCCGTGAAGCGCAGATATTTTTCCGTGCGAACCAGCCCGAGCTTCTTCGTTCCGGAAATCGTCGTCGGCATTGCCTGCGCCAGGCGTTCACCGCTCATTTCCACGGGCGGCGCGCCCTCGACGATTCGCCGGCCATTGAGCACGGCAGAGGCCGAGATCAACGACGCCCACGCGGCGCCCGTGCCGCGCACTCGCTCATGCCAACGCGGCGCCGCCTGCAACAGCCAGCGCGCAATGCGCTGCGCGGCGTCGCCGCCGAGGCGCAACTGCGCGATCAATGGCTCGAAGCTCTTCTCTATGTCGGCATCCTTGACGTTGGGATCCACGATCGGCAAGGAATTGAGCTCGATTTCGAATCGATGCAGTGGCGGGTGCTCGCGAAAACACTGCTGAGTGACCTCGAGAATCTCTTTGCGCCGCCCGTCCTGAGTCAGCGACTCCCGCAGTCGCCCCAGCACGAAAACATTGAAGACCGCCGCGGTGGCGCTGCGCGACTGCATCAGCCGTGAGTTCCAGAGATCGATCTCGGCGGATGGATCCGAGCTCGGAATGAATTTCTGCCGCAGCGTCCGTAGCAGCAACGGTTCCAGCCGCACCGCGAAGCCGCTCAGCTGCGCGAGTCGCAACGCATCCGGATTGCGGGCCTGCAACTGAGCGATGCGAAGATCAGTGGTCATGCGCGTACATGACCGCCGCGGGCGTCGTTCAGGATGCGGCGCACGCGCGCCGCGCTCAGTGCCTCACTCCAGGGGATCGTGGTGATACATCGTGCCAGTGAGAACGGCACGCGATAAACGGGAAAGGGCAGGAATGCAACGATGGCCGATCCCTCGGCGCGCGCGACATCGGCAAAGCGTCCCCATTCGTCGGCGCCGGCCCATTCGTCATTGCACGCAGAACCTGCGCACCCGAGATCGGTCAGCGCGATGACGGGCGTGCCGGCAGACGGAGGCTTCCACGCTTTCCAGGTCGACCGGTCGCTGGGGCCGGCACCGCGGCCAGGGCAGCCAGAGAAATACAGGCGTTCCACGCGCTCCTTGCCGAGGATGCTCATCAGTCGGCCTTCGATTGCATCCAGGTCAGAAGCGATCGGGGTCATCGCGGGACTGCAGTCGATCAGCAACTGGACTCCCCGACGAGCGCTCCAGATCTCGCGCCTTGGCAGGGATTCGATTGGAGCGCCGCGCAGGATCCGGCTGAGCAACGCCGCGACGTCGATGGCCAGCCCTTCATGCGGTCGCGAAGCGAGGGTGGCCAGAATCGCACGCGCCTGGTTCGGCGCGATGACTGGAGGCGGTTCGCGCGAACGTGTGGTTCCGGAGTACGAACCCAGCTGCGGTGCGTTGGTAGTTGGAGGTGGCGCAAAGGGTCTGCGCTCCAACGCGGTTACTTTCGTGGTTCCGGCGGGTGGCAAGGGTGCGCTGGCTGGCGCGTTTGCATTCTCCGTCGGCCTAAGACTGGTCGCGTCCGGCCTCGTCGCGAGTAGATTGTCGTTCACGACGCTGGGCGTCATCTGCGAGGGCAGGGCGGCCGCCCGCCGCGCCGCGCTCTTGAGCTCGCCCTGCGGCTCCCGGGGCCGCAGGATTTCCGCCATGACGGCGAATGCGGCTGCGTCCGCGGGTCGAAGCTTTCCGAAGGCCTCGAGCCGATCGCCGAGCGAGAGTGGCGCGCGTCGCATGGTTTTCGCGCTGCCCGTTACGAGCGCACGCCCTTGGCGAGTACCACGTCTAACAAACTCCGGAGCTGAGCGTTGTCGCGGCCCACCCACTCTTCGTCCAGCAGCTTGCGACAGGTGGTAACCGCATCCACGAATTCGCTCGTGCTGGGTGGGCGGCGCCCTTGCTCGGAAGCGATGGCGCGCAGGTCCATGACTTCCTGAGCCAGACGGTCATACAGATCGCCCTTGAACGGGCCTTTTCCGCCGCCGAACTGGCGTTCCGCCACTTCGATCAACCAGCGCTTGTCTGGCTTGGGCAACTCGATGGTCAGGCATCGCCGCAGGAAGGCGGGCGGCAATTCGCGCTCACCGTTGGTGGTTAGAATAATGAGGACGTCCTCGCGTTCAGGCTCGATCCGGTCACCGGTCTCGGGCACGGTGAAACTGCGTTCGTCGAGGGATTCCAGCAGGTCGTTCGGCACATCAGGATCTGCCTTGTCGATCTCGTCGAGCAGCAAGGTTGCGCGCTTTGCTTCCTTTTCCGGATAGATGCCCGGGTCGGTGAGCGCAACTTGTCCACCCAGTGCTTTCAGTCCGCGCTGGGCGGCACTCGCCGGGCTGATGGCCCACCACAACTTTCCGGGCACGACGTATGCCTGCGGCTGCAGTAGTTTGTCCTTGATTTGCGCGTGGCTGAGCCGCTGGAGGGCATCGAACGAGGAGAGCAGATCCGAAGCCAGCGTCCGCGACGTCACCGTTTCGCGGTAGAACACGCGTCCCAGCGCGGCGGATGCAAACCGCGCCAATGAAGTCTTGCCGCTGCCAGCTTCGCCGCTCACCAGCAACGGACGGCGCGTCGCAAGCGCGACATTGAGGGCGAGGACCGCTTCTTCAGCGAAGACGAAGTGGCGCCGCGACGCCTCGACGTTTTCGCCGGCATCGTAAGCCCAGTCATCGCGGCCGGCTGCGTCCGGCACCTTGGAGAAACCTGGCAGCGAAGCGGGATCGAAATAGGCTTTTTGATAGTTCAGCATGGTTCATCCATTGGCGACTGCGCCGGTGGCTTTCATCCAGTCCTCGTAGGCTGCCTTCTCGCGGGCGAGATCGGGGTCAGGAAGCAGATCATCATTGAGCAAGTCGATTCGTTCGGGAGGCCGCGGCGCGATGAAGATCACGCGCGGGAATTCGGTGCGCAGGAGCGCGGCGGTCGCGGAGTCCGGCAGTACTCCAAGGGGCACGAAGATCGGACTGGGGCTGTCGCGGAGTTTTGCGACCACGAGTTTGTCGTTCTTCAGGTTTCGTGGCACCCACGCCTGACTGCGCGCGTACTCACAGAGTTCGAGTCGGATTTCTTCGAATAGATCGCCGCCGTTCAATCCCACCGCTTCCGCTTGACGGTAGTTGTCCTCTTTGAGGTTGAACGCGCGTCGTACGGTCATCATCGCGGTGAAATCGGGGACCAGGCTGCCCGCAATGGTGAGCGTGCCGGGATTTTGCGGAGCGCGTCGCAGCAGGGCGCCAGCCAATTGCATGTCGATCCACCAGGGCGAGAGAAGATTGAGGAGCCTCTTGCGATGGCCTTCCAGCCATGCGCCTAACTTCACGATCAATCCGCTGATAGGCAGGTTTTCATCGCGTCCCTCGACGATCTCACGCGCAATCCGGTCGGCGAGAAGCTCCAGCTGCAGCGGTCCCCATGCCAGGACGTCGGTGATCCCGAGGTAGGTCGCGATGTCGTGGTAGGTAGCGCCTGTCTGGTCGGCCACGCGCAGGAGCTGAGTTACGGCGCCGATCAGCTCGTCGAAGGGAGTCACCGGCTGTGCGACAGGCAGGGATGGCTGGAGCTTGGCGATCAGTGAATCCAGCTTCGTGATGTCGATGAGCTCACCAGTGACGAGCTGTGTCTCCGACAGCTGAGCCATGTCGAAGCCGCACTTCTCGAAATCCGCGCGTGTGACACCAGGCGCCAGCACGAAGAAGAGCGTGAACTTGGGCTCGAGGTCGAGCCGCCAGCCCAGGATGATGGCTTCCTTCAGTACCCATTTCGGTCGCTTGAGCACCGCGGGCGTGAGCAGCACCAGTCCCGCGCCGCAACGTGCCATCAATTCGTGAAGCTTGCGGCGCCAGGGTTTGCCTGCATCCAGTCCGCTCGTGTCGATGTCGACTGCCAATCCCGGGATCAGCCGGAGTCGATCAGCGACGGCTGTTGCCATTTGGGCGTCGTCGGAGCTGTGACTGACGAAAATGCGGAGGGGACCTGCCATGGTCGTGCATTCTCCTTGTTTTGTTGTTTGCGACGGATTATGCCGCGATCAACCGCTCTTCGCGCTGTTCTTCTTGAATCGCCGTCATCGACCGGGCAGCTTCGCCGGATCGATCACGATCACATTCACGTGCGCATCGCGCGCCCGGTCGATCATGTCGGCCGTGCCGCCGGGGCCGTCGCCCTTCTTGCCGTCGAACAAGGCGATCAGCGTGACGTCCGCGCACATGTGAGCGAGCGCCGCGTGCAGCGTCCAGAGATTGTTGCGATTCCAGATGGAGTAGTTCTTGCGGCCGGAAACCCACGACGGCAGCTCTTTCGATTCTCCAAGAATTTTTGGCGGCGTCGCGCGGACGAGCTTCCGAAAGCGCTCGGTCCACTCGGGTCCGCCCTTGTTGACTGACTCCGCGGCGTACTCGTTCTCGGGCAGCGCAAGCAGTATCTCGGTCGGAATTCCCTCGGCGCGACACACTTCGTGAAAAATGATGTCGCCACCGTTCGCCGCGCCGGCGATCCCTTTGATCGGGGCGCCATCTGCGGCCTTCTTCTCGCGCAGAACTTCCTTGCGGATCGCCTCGGTTGCCGCGGTCTCACGTGACGCGGGGAAGCGCGGCGGCTTGCGACGCGGCTCGTCGATCCGATGTCCGGAGAACAAGAGCACGCGTTGACGCTTGGGGACCTCGGGCTCTTTGTCGAGCGGTTCCCCGAGCGCGCGGATCGCAGCTTCTGCCTTCTCGATGAAAATGCCGAGGTCGCGGAAGATCCGCAGCTGGCGCGCCGCGGCTTCTCCCGTGAACTGCCGGCCTTGCACCACTTCAAGCGCATCCAGATAGGCCTGTTCCACGGGTGCGGCCTTCTGGCCGGTGAGGAACCGGAAGTCGGCCCCGCTCAGGTAAATCCAATAGTCCGAAAGCGTGCCTTGACGCTTCACGTGCGCGTTGTCGCGTTCCTGCGCCGCATCGATCGATCGGCTCACGGCGCCCTCGAGCGCCGCGCAGGTCTTCTCGAGTTTCTCGCGCGCATCGTTCGCTTCTTTCTCCGACTCGAACCGCGCTTGCCAGATCCCGGGCAGCGCCCTGATCAACTCGAGTTGCAGCCGGCGCAGCGACAGCGAGTTCAGGCCCGAGTAGAAGTGGTTCTGATCCGCGGTGAACCCTTCGTCGTAAGCTTTCACCGCGAGCTTCGGAAAACTGCGCAGCGCCTCCGTCGAGCGATCGGCTGGCGGCAAGCGTTGCCACTGGGCAATCCACTGTGTCTTGTAGTTCGAGGCGACCAGCGAGAGCTTCTCGGCGCGCTGCTCCGGCTTCAGCTCTTCGTGCTCGAGCACGCGGTTCAGTGCCGCGTTCGATTCGGGCAGATCACCCAGCTTCTGGTAGACGGTCCCAAGCAGCAGATTGGCTTCGACATCGTCGGGTTCATCCTCCCGGACCTTTTCGAGCCAGATCCGTGCGCCGGCCCATGATTTCTTTTCGAAGAAGGTCTTGCCGACCAGGCGGCGTCCAGCTTGCTTCCACGGCACGTCGTCGATTTCTTCGGCCAGCAGGCCGAGCACCGCGTAGTCATTCCTTTCGGCGGCCTTGATGACCGCTTCGCGAAACTTCTCGGCGACCGCGCGCAGCTTTCCGGTTCCGGGCGGGCGGAGCTCGGGCAGCAGCAGATAGACGGGACTGTCGATGTTGGTCGCCTTGCGCGTCTCCTGAATCGCCTTCGTGAGCTCGGGCACCGAATCGCCGAGCTTCTTGAGGTTGTATTCGAGGTAGCGATCGGTCTTGAGGTCGAAGGGCACCTCGTCGGGAGCGCTCGCGCTGGGTTTTTTCGCTGACGCCTTTGGCCGGCCGAAGCGAATCAATATCGTCGGCCGATCGCGCAGCGCGTGCCGCAGCCCGAGCTCGTAGAACACGTTCGCGTTGTGCACCGAGATGTCGGCGATCACGAGATCCGCGAGCACGAGCTGCTCGAACATGTCGACGCGGATGTTTCCGGAGCGGGCGATCAGCGCGGTCGTACCGCCATTCACCTTGGCGGCGTCCATTGCAGGCTTGATGAGCTTGCTTTCGACAAGGTCGAAATCGACGCCGCCTTTCTTGCCGAACGGCCGGACGATGAAGACTCTCATGGCGCGCTCACACAAACGTTCCGTAGTCGTCCAGATTGACCTGCCCGCCGACCTTCTCCCCGATCTTGATCAATGCCTCGACATGCTCGACCGCGTCGAGCTTGGATACATCGTCGGGGTTGATGTCTGTCAGCCCAAGCGCGTCGAGCCCCTTGCGCGTGAGCGCTGCGTCGTACCGCGCGTACAAAAAGGCACGACTGAGATCCTGGGTCAGCGGGATTTTCTTGCCGTCCACATCGCGTGGCACGCCATCGCCAAACTCATTGTCGAGATTGGGGCCGTAGGTGCAGCGCCCGACCGAGCGGCAGTTCATGTCCTGATCCACCTGAGCCTGGTTCATCACGGCGCCCAGCGTATTCACGAGGTTCGCGACGACGTTGGTGTCGGGATCGTCGACGGTGGCGCCGAGCTTCGGCGCCGAGCCCGTCCCGAGCGAGACGACCAGCATTTTCTTCTCGCCCATCGGCCAGTTGAGTCGATAGGCCGGATGAGTGGCCATCCGGACCATGACGAACGCCGGGCAGTTGTATGCCGTGGTGCCGCCGTCGACGAACACGAATGACTTCTTCTCGTCGTTCGGATCCCACGCGATTGTCTCGGGAGGAAAGTACACGGGCGCCGCGGTGCTCGCGCGCACGATCTTCCACTGCGGGATATTGAGATTGCAGTCCGCACGCTTCTTGTCGTTGTATTTCGCCCAAGGGTTGCTGCTCAGCGGCCAGGCGGAGTCGGTGGTCGCATTGCGCGTGACGACGACCAGCAGGCACTCGAGGTTCTCGGGCGAGAGGTCTTGCGGATCCTCGAAGACCTTCTTGAGCTGTTGTTCGAGCGGGCCATTCTGATAGAGCGCCTTCCAGCGCTCGAACAGCTTGCGCTTCTTGAACACCTGGAGCGCGAAATCCTTGTAGAACTTGAGCAGCGCACTCACCGACATTCCGCGTGCCAGCCCGGTCGCGATGATCGCGCCCGTGCTCGTGCCGCCGATGCAGTCAAAAAATTGCGACAGGCGGAAGTTCGGGTCCTGCTTGCGCTCGGCGAGACGTTGCTCGAGGCTGGCTAGCACGCCGAGCGTGATGAGGCCGCGTATGCCGCCGCCGTCGAGCGCGAGCAGGCGGTAGGGCCCGCCACTGCTGGCGCGAGTTTCGTAGCGCTCGCGAAGTTTTCCCCACTGTTGCCAATCGAGGGTCGGCTGAGCTGGCATGGCTGTTCTCCTTTTTGTTCTGCCTGATCTGACGCTACCACGTCGTGAATTCGCGCGTAACGTCTGGTCCTTTTCTCGAGCGCTATCTACTTATCGCACTGCAAAAGAGCGATGAGCGCCGGTTGCGCCTTCGACTAACTTCTGTTCGACGTCCGGACGCGCAAGCGGTTGCCGCGCATCCCTTACGCATTGGTATCATTTCACCACAACGAGCGGACAGCGGTGCGTCGTCGCGATGCACGCGGGAGTGATGTCATGCCAAAGCCAACCAAACCCGTGAAGCCACGCGCTAAAAAGAAGCGGGCTGCGGGGTCCGCACCATCCGGCAGGCGGGCAACTCCCGCGGGGGGAGCGCCGCCCGACGAAGCGCTGACGAAGATCCTGCGTCGCGCCAGCGAATTCAATCGTGCCGCCGGCGTGCTCACCTGGGGCGCTGAGGCCCTGGCTATGGTGGACGACTTCCGGCTGCCAACGCCCGAGCGTCCGCGCCTGTTCATCTCTTATAGATGGGGCGACGCCGAGCTCGAGTCATGGCTCGACATGCTCGTACCGTCGATCGTCGTGCGCGGCTACCGCGTGGTCTACGACCGCGATCCACGCAATTTTGGCAGGCCTCTCAGCCGTGAAGCCGTCCTCACGCGCATGGACGTCTGCAACTACGTGATCGCGATCCTCGATGAACGATTCACCGCGCGCGTGCGCAGCCAGGGCCTGGAAGACGCCAGCGCCGCCACTCACGAATGGGAGCACGCCCTTGCCAGGGCCCGCCAGGTCGCCGCCAAGCTGGGCGCGATCTGGTTTTCCGGAGACGATCTCCCGCCACCGTTCACGGCGGCATCGGTGATGGACCTTCGGCCGCTGCACACGCCCAATTTCTGGACGGAGCTCGACCGGTACTTCCCCAACCTGACCAAGTCCGCCGGCTCGTTCAATCCGCCCGTTGTTGCGCCGGCAGCGATGCAGATTCCCGCGGTCCTGAAAAGAACCGGGAGCCTCATTGCCGATCAGTATCGCCTGGTGACCATCTGCGCCTGGAAGGCCGACGGATCCTGCGATCGGCTCGGGCCGTACCTGGTGCGCCAGCTGGAGCGTATCGCGCATCAGCTCAAGGCATCGGGGAACTACACACACCTCACGACCGAGGCTGCGGGCGCCGCGAGCAGCGACTGAGCGAGGTGTTGGTAGATAGAAGACCACTGGCCGGGAAATGCCGAAGCGCTCGACAGCTACTCTTCGCGACGTTCCTGCGCCTCGAGATCCCGGTTACGTTTCTTGACCCGGTCGAGCACGTCGGGCGTCGCCATTGGAGCGCGCCGGCCGCGGAGGAGGCCTAGCAGGCCCCCGACGAGCAGCGCGATGACGGCAATCGTGACGATGACGAACTTCGTCATGGTGGCAGTACCCGGAGTCGCTTGGCGGATTTCATGCGCATCACGCTATCCGTCAGTTCAGTCCTCCACAAGCGGGTAGCGCCGCCAGATGCAGCGCGGCCAGCGGCCAGAGCCGGCGCTGCGATGGTCCGGGCCGGGGTTGCGATGGACCGCGCGTCGGCTGACACGCCGTAACGCCAAGTCCCGCTACACTGTTCTGATACGGCCGTTCACCGAATCCCGGAGTTCCAGCATGAAGTTTCATTCGCTCGCCCTCGCCATTGGTCTGCTCGCCGCGGCCGCCACTTCTTCCGGCCGCGACCTTCCGGCCGTCGATGCGAGTGTTCGCCCGGGAGATGCCTTCTATCAGTACGTCAACGGCGCCTGGCTCAAGGCCACCGAGATCCCGGCCGATCGCAGCGCGATGAGCGACAGCGCGCTACTGTCCGAGGAGGCGGATCGGCGCACTCGCGAGATCATCCAGCAGACGGCGCAAGACAAGAACGCAACGGCGGACGCGAAGAAGATCGCCGACTTCTACAACGCGTTCATGGACGAGGCGTCGATCGAGAAGCTCGGCCTCGAGCCGCTCGGCGCGCAGTTGCGCGCGATCGCGAGTATCAGTGACCGCAAATCGCTGTCGCGCCTGCTCGGCAGCCAGCTGCGCGCCGATGTCGATGTGCTCAACAGCACGAATCTCTACACCGGGAATCTTCTCGGGCTTTGGGTGGCGCAGGACCTCGACGACCCGAGTCGATACGTGGCGTTCCTGCTGCAGGGCGGTCTCGGCATGCCGGATCGCGACTATTACCTCGACGCTTCGCCATCGACGGCGGCGATTCGCGCTGCGTACACGCCGCATCTCGCCAAGGTGCTGGCACTGGCCAACGTCAAGGATGCGCCGGCGAAAGCGGCGCGCATCTTCGAGCTGGAAAAGCGCATGGCGACTGTCCATGGCCCGCGGGTCGAGACCTTCGACGTGGTGAAGGCCAACAACCACTGGACGCGCAAGACCTTCGATACCAAGGCGCCGGGTCTCGACTGGCAGGAATATTTTGCCGCCGCGGGCCTCGGCAAGCAGACCGATTTCATCGTGTGGCAACCCGCGGCGGTGACCGGCCTGTCGGCGCTGGTCGCGAGCCAGCCGCTCGAGACCTGGAAGGAATACCTGACTGTCCGGCTGATCGAGCACGCCTCGTCCTATCTACCCAAGGCGTTCGTCGATGAACGCTTCGAGTTCTACAGCAAGACACTGCAAGGCACGCCGAAGCCGCGCGATCGCTGGAAACGCGGCATCGCCGTGACCAACGTGGCTCTGGGCGACGCCATCGGCAAGCTCTATGCGGCGCGCTATTTCGCGCCCGCCGAGAAAGCGCGCGCCGAGGCCATGGTGCACAACCTCATCGCTGCGTTCGCGCGGCGCATCGAGCATCTCGAGTGGATGGCGCCGGAGACCAAGGCGAAGGCCAAGGCAAAACTTGCCGTGCTCAAGATCGGCGTCGGCTATCCCGACCACTGGATAGATTACTCGGCCCTGGATATCCGCTCCGGGGACGCGCTCGGCAATGCGCTGCGCGCGGAACTGTTCGAGACGCATCGCAATCTCGCCAAGCTCGGCAAGCCGGTCGACCGTTCCGAGTGGGTCATGACGCCGCAAACCGTGAACGCCGTGAATCTTCCGGTGATGAACGCCATGAATTTCCCGGCCGCGATTCTCCAGCCGCCATATTTCGACCCCAAGCGACCGGGCGTGATGGACTACGGCGCGATGGGCGCGACCATCGGCCATGAGATCAGCCACAGTTTCGACGACCAGGGCGCACAGTTCGATGCCACCGGAAAGCTCCACAACTGGTGGACGCCCGAAGACTTCGCGCACTTCAAGGAGGCATCGCAGCAGCTCGCGAAGCAATACGATCAGTACCGGCCGTTTCCGGATCTCGCGCTCAACGGTCAGCAGGTGTTGAGCGAGAACATTGCCGACCTGGCGGGACTCGCGGTCACCTATGACGCCTGGAAGCTGTCACTGAATGGCAAGGCGGCGCCGGTTGTCGACGGCTTCACGGGCGATCAGCAGTTCTTCATGAGCTTTGCGCAGAGCTGGCGCGCGAAGGCGCGCGAACCCGCGTTGCGCCAGCAGGTCATCACCGATGGTCACGCGCCCGACGAGTATCGCGCCGACACCGTTCGCAATCTCGACGCGTGGTACCAGGCATTCGACGTCAAGGCCGGAGAGAAGCTGTATCTCGCGCCGGGTCAGCGTGTGCGGATCTGGTGAGGTCGCCGGCCCACCGCTTCCGGGGAGGAATATGCGCCCATGGATATTCGCGGCGTTCCTGCTGGCAGCACTTCCCGTCCACGCCGCAGGTCCACTCAAACAAAAGTTCTCGTTCGACGAGAAGTCGCGAGACGCGTTCGTAATCGTCGAAGTCATGCCGCAGAAGATCGTCGACGAGTGGCAGATATCCCTCAATGAATACTCGCTCGAGTCGAAGGAATTCATCGGCGGTGTATTCAAAGGATTCTCGCTGCTTCAGCATGTCGAAGGTCAGGAACAAGCGCCGCGGTTCTTTGCGGGCATCGTCAAGCGGGCCGGCACGCACATCTTGTACGGGCTCAACACTCAGGGATTGTGGGGCGCGTGCTTCGACAAGGGCACGCGGGCATTCACCTTCGAGCCGGGAAAGGCGTATTACCTCGGTGCCATCGACCCCAATGAAGGGCTCAAACGCATCGCCATGGAACTTCCGAAATCGTCGCGTTCCGTGCCGTATTGGGTGTACGGCATGCGGCTTTCGTACACCGCGCCTGCGCAGAGAAACAATTGGGAACAGGATGTCGCCGCGTTCCTCGCGGAGAACTTTCCGAAAGTGAAAGCGCCGGTGCTCGCGGCCGACGGTGTCGAGGTTGAGTTCAAGCCAGGAACTGCGCCAGCCGGCAATCCGATCTGCCGCGACAACAACTGATTGCACCCGGACGTCGCCAACGAGTTCACGACGTCTGCTTCATTTTCTCGCACTTCCACTGCGCGTCTGGCTGTCCCTTCATGGCCGCGAGCGCACGCGCCAGCTTCACCGCCGCGTCGAGCTCGGCGTCATTCGTCTGACTACCTGCCGTGGGCACGTGACAGGGCACGAATGCCTCGCGCGGCGTGCCGTTCACGTGAAAGAGCTTCTCGGCCGGTACCCGAACGGGAATATTTGTATTGGGGAGATCGATCTGGCCGAGCGCCCCGAGCAGATGCGCCATCGGCTCGCCGAGTACGGGAGCGTTGCGCGTTGCATTGAGCCCGATGGCGATGCCTTCACCCATGCTGCCGGTCCAGTGACCGGCGAGCACCACCACGGGCTGCGCAAACAACGGGGCACGTGGCGCGACGTATTCCACCCAGATGCGGCGAATCCCCGTGGCGCGAAACTCGGCGACGAGCTCATGTCGTTGATACGGCATCGGCGTGCGCACGAAGCGCCCCATGATGCCCCGCGCAACTGACGACACGCCGCCACTCGCCGTGTCGCGCAGGTCGATCACGACGGCGCGAGTACCCGCAAAATTTTTGAGCGCCTCGTCAAAGGCCTGCACGAGCGCATCCTCGCCGAGTGAGTTGTTGAAGCGGATGTAGCCGACGTCGCCAAGCAACTTCTGCGACAGCAACGCCTCGGGCCGGGCAGTGCTCACCGGAGCAAAGGTCAGATCCCGCGCGGCGCCGCCGTCGACGATCGACAGCCGTATGACTTCGTTGACACGATGCCCGGCGAGGGCCAGCTGCAGCGCCCATTCACGCGCGGCCGGATCGGGCGCGGTGAGAAACTTCGGCTCGAGAGCCGCGACGGCGACTTCGACGGGTTCGCCGTCGATCGCGAGAACCCGCATGCCGGGCCGCACGCCCGCGCTGCTTGCGGGGGTCTCGGCGCGCACGGCGACGATCATCGCCTGGCCCTCGCGCCAGGTGCCGAACACCTGCGATTGCGTCGGGACGAGCCGCGGAGATCGGTCGGTGTTGGTTCCGAGATGCGCGTGGTGATCGTAGATCTCGGCCATCGCGCGTTCGAGAACGCCAATGAAAGCGTCGCGATCCGCGGCGGCCGCGGCGCGCGGGGCGTAGAACGCGCAGGTGCGGCCCCAATCCGTCTTCTTCACCTCGAAGTACGCGTACTGCTCGCGCACGAAATCGCAGAAGGCGGTGAAGTCGGCGGTGCGCTGTTCCGCCGAAATGAATGTTTCCTGCGCCGAAGCGTGTGCCGACCATGCGAGCAGGGCGAGACACGCGGCGACGAGTCGGACGGGGAGGCGCGAATTCATGGTGCTTTCGCTCCGTGGTGTGTGCGAGCAGATTCCTGGAGGGCGAAATCCTAGCAAACCGGCTGCGCACTTGTTGGCGGTACCGCCGGCGCGCAATACTCGATTCAACGCCAAACAATTTCTCATGGAGTTTTTATGCGCAGGATGGCTCTCGGCTCGGCTCTCGCTTTGCTCATTGCCGGGGTCGCTTGCGCGGCGGGTGATGCGTACCCGAACGGCCCCTTGCCGGACACGGTGAAGCCGAAGGCTTATCGACTCGCGCTCACCATCGATCCGGCGCGCAAGGATTTCAGCGGCCATACCGAGATCGACGCGGCGCTGACCAAGCCCGCGCGCGTCATCTTCCTGCACGGCAGCGATCTGCGCGTGAGCAGTACGCAGGTGAAGTCAAAACTTGGAAGTGTCGCGGCGACCTACACCGAACTCGAGAAATCCGGGGTCGTGCGGCTCGATCTGCCCAAAGAATTGCCGGCGGGCGATATCACGCTGACATTCGATTATTCCGCCGACTTTCACGACGGCGCGGAAGGCCTGTTCCACGCGGAAGTGGGCGGCGCCTGGTATGCCTGGACGCAGATGGAACCCATCGACGCACGCCGCATGTTCCCGGGTTTCGATGAACCCGGATTCAAGACGCCGTTCACCGTGACCGTCACCGCGCCGAAAGACCTCAAGGTGTTCGCGAACTCGCCGCTCGTCACGGCTACGCTCGCGGGCGAGATGATCACGCATCGATTTGCTCCGACGCCACCGCTGCCCACCTACCTGGTGGCGCTGGGTGTCGGTGCGTTCGAGGTCGTGGAAACGACCGCTCCGGCGAACTCGGTGCGCAAGCAGCCGCTGCCCATGCGCGTCATCGCCACGAAAGGCCAGACGTCACGCATGCAATTCGCGGCACGTGAAGCGCCGAAGCTGCTGGAACTGACCGAGAAGTATGTCGGCGTTCCTTTTCCGTACGCGAAGCTCGACTTGCTGGCCACGCCGATTCTCGGCGGCGCCATGGAAAACGCCGGCCTCATCATTTTCGACGACACGTTGCTGCTGCTCGCGGACGATGCTCCATTGCGGCAGGTCCGCGGCTTCGCGGAAGTCACGGCCCATGAAATCGCGCACCAATGGTTTGGCGACCTGGTGACACCGGCGTGGTGGACCGACATCTGGCTCAACGAAAGTTTTGCCGAGTGGCTGGGCAAGAAGGTGGGCGATCAGTGGCGGCCGGAGCTCGGCATCGCCGCCAGCGAAATCCAGGATGCGTTCGAAGGCATGGAGGCGGACTCACTCGGCGCCGGCCGCCCGATACGCCAGGCCATCACGGACAACCGCCAGGTAGGCAGCGCATTCGACGACATCACTTACAAAAAAGGCGCGCAGGTCCTGTCGATGTTCGAGACCTTCATCGGGCCGGCGAAATTTGCCAAGGGTGTGAACCATCATCTGCAACGCTATCGACACGCCAATGCGACGGCTGACGATTTCTTCCGCTCGCTGGCGGAAGTGGCCGGCAATGCCAAGGTCGTCGACGCGATGCGCACGTTCACGGATCAGACCGGCGTGCCCATGGTGACGGTCACCGAGAACGAACACGACATTTCGCTCACGCAGACACGTTATCGACCGCTGGGCGTGGCACCCGCCGCGGCACAAACCTGGCAGATTCCGCTGTGCCTGGCTCGTGGCGCGACCCGCAGCTGCAGCCTGATGCCGGGCGCATCGGCCACGATTCCCGCCTTCGTCGGCAAGGGCGCGCTCATGGCCAACGCGGGTGGCGCGGGCTACTACCGTTTCCGGCTGAGCAACTCTGGCTGGGATCAATTGATCGCCGAGGCCGGCACGTTGCCCGGGCGCGAAGCGCTCGCGCTCGCCGACAGCATGTGGGCGGACTTCGCCGCGGGCACCGGAAGCTTCGATCGCGTCGTCGCGGCCGCGCGCGCCCTCAGCACGAATCCGGAACGCCTGGCGGTGCTCGAGCTCGCCAATCGACTCGCGGGCCTCGCCAATACCGGGCTGACGGCGGAACAGCTGCCGCACTACGCAATCCTGATGCGCTCTATCTACGGGCCGAGACTGGCGGCACTCGGGTTCGATCCGAAAGCGGGTGCGCACAAGAGTGAGTCTTCGCAGGCACAGTCGCTGCGTCAGTCGCTGGTGCCGTTGGTGGCGCTCGAAGGCCGTGACCCGAAGCTGCGCGCGCAGCTCGTCGCGGCGGCCGAAGCCTATCTAGGCGGCGACATGCAGGCGCTCGACGTGGCCTATCGACCCACGGCACTGGAAGTCGCCGTCCAGGATCGGGGCATACCGTTCATGAAGCGGCTGCACGAGAGCGTGCTCAAGTCGACCGACTCCCTGTTCCGGCAGAACAGCGTGGTGGCGATCGGAGGTGCAAACACACCGGAGCTCGCCGAAGAGGCGTTGCGCCTCGCGTTCACGCCCGGCATGCAATCGCTCGAAACGGTGCGCATGGTCTTCGGCCTTTCGCTGCAACCGGAGGCGCGCGAGGTGGTCGCCTCTTTCGCGGAGCGCAACTTCAAACAATTGCTGGACGCGTTCCCCGGTTTCCTGCGGCCGCGCATCGTCGAGCTGTTCGGAGGATATTGCGCGAAGACGGACATCGCGCGCGTCGAACAGTGGATTCAGCCAAAGCTCGCCGAGTTGGGCGGCGGTGAGCTCGAGCTCTCGCAGACCAAGGAGCGTATCGCGCTGTGCGCGGCGCTGAAGGACGCCAAGGGAGCGGAGATCGGCCGCGCTCTCGGCAATTGATTCAGGGCGGTGGCATCGTCGGCATCGACATCTTCTTGTAGCCCGCCGGGACTTCGAAGGTGGAGGCGGGGATCGATTCCTCCACCCACTTCGTCAACACGGTTTCGCTGTTGCGGAATTTGCCATCGCCCTCGTACATGCGGGTGCGCACCGGATAGCCATTGATGGCCGCGAACGCCCTCGCAGTTTGATCCGCGTTCGGGTTCGCCTTCGCGAGGTCCGCGAAAGCTGCCGCCATGTCCTTGAACACCTGCTGGAGGTTTTCCCTGCCGGGCAGCGAGTTGAAAGGCACCACGCAGAGTTCCTCGAACAGCGCGCCATTGCGCGACATCGTCCAGACCGTGCACGTCCGTCCTTCCACATTGCCGGTCTTGTTCAGATTCTTCGCTTCCCAGACATCGGGCTTGTCCGATCCGCCCGCTGCGCCCATGCCGCCCGGGATCTTGTTGCCCATCATCTTTTCCATCATGGCGCGCTGCTCGGGCTTCATGTTCTTCATCTGTTCCTGCATGCGCTTCATGGCCGCGCCCGCCTGCTCGGCCATCTTCTTCATGTCTTCCTTGGTCATCTCGCGATATTCCTTGCGCTTGTCGTCGATCATGACGATGGTCGTTCCCTTGATGATCATGGCGCCGGTCGCGTGATTGGTTCGCATCATGCCGCTCTGCACCAGCATCGTCGAAGTGCTGCCTTGCTGCGCCTTCGTCTTGATGTCGCGCGTGACGTTTTCGATGTGCACGCCGGCGAAGGCGCCGCTCGCAAACAAGGCCGCACTCACGAACAGAAATTTCTTCATGGCGATGTTCCTCAATTGATCTTCACGAGTTCGACGCGTCGGTTCTTCGCACGACCTTCATCGGTGGAATTGTCGGCGACGGGTTTATCGGGACCGAAGCCTTTCGATGCGAGGCGCGACGGATCGACGCCGAGGCCGACCAGGGCACCCAACACGCTTCGCGCCCGGGACGTCGCGAGCGCACGGTTGTGCTCGGCGCCGCCGGAATTGTCGGTGTGACCTTCGATCGAGAGTTTCAGCGTCTCGTCGGAGGTCAGCAGCTTGTTGACCTCGGCGATGATGGGTTGCGCGTCGGGACGCAGCGTCGCCTTGTCAGTGTCGAAATTGATGTAGAGCGCGACGCGGCCCTTGGCCTCTAGCTCTTTCTTCATGGCCGCGGCGTCGAGGAAGCCGATCGAGGACTTCATTCCCTGCTTCTCGAGCACCACCACGAATCCCATGGATGGAATGATCGCTCCCGCGCTCACGTGAACCCAGTATTCCTTGTCGGCCGTGCGGATGAGAAAGGTGTGCTGTTCGGCTTCGGGCACGGCGGGCGCGGCGGCGGCCCAGTACTTTTCAATCTGCTCGCGACCGCCCGCGGCTGCGATCACTTCGGGCGTGAGCTGCACGCTGCTGATCTTGCGGCCACCAAGAGTGGCGACCGCGTTCTCGTAGTTGCGCAGGAACTCGAGCTCCGAGTAGTGGTGGTCGGCTGGTGAGTTGCCGAGGTTGTACTGGAACAGCGCTTCGCGCCCTTCCTGCGTGACGAGTTTGCCGCCGGCAATGAAATAGTGCCGGTCGAACGACTTCACGGCGTCGGTACCCTTGAGATCGTTCTCGAGTCCTTCGGGATCCTTGAAGAATGGAAACGGAGGCAGGCTCGCCGACGTGGGCGGCACGGAACTCACGTCGAAGTCTTCCACCACCGTCGCCATCTGCGGGGGGCCGTCGGCGGACGGCGCGCTCGCGTTGTCGGATGACGGCATGGCGCCCGAGGCGGGCTCACCCGAACCTTCGTCCGAAGTCGGAAGTGTCGCGGGACCCGAAGGCACCTGCTCGCTGGCGGCCGCTTCTGCCTCGCGTCCCTCGTCTTTTTTCGAGCACGCGGTCAGCGCGACCGATGCGAGGAACAGAGCCAAGCCAACGGTACGAATGGTCATCGAGCCCTCCACAAGCATTCGCGCCGGACTTTGCCGCGAAACCTCGTCGCATGCAAAGGGGACGAGGCGCGAAAGTGCGCGACTTTGAACCATGCACGGTCCAGCGTACAGTGCGCGCGCCAAGATGCGCGTTTTCGGGAGGACACGCATGTCTCGAATGTTAGCCGGGTCGTGGGTGGCGATTGCCAGCCTCATGCTGCTTGCGGGCTGCGGCAAGAAAGAAGAATCCGCCACGCCAGCGGCTTCCACCGAGGAAGAAGAAGTCCCCGACTCGATGATTTCCTCCGGCCCGACTTCCATCAAGGACATGGTCGCGCAGCAGGAGAAGGCCAAGCAGGATCAGATGGCGGAGGTCAATCGCATCCGCATCCAGACCTGGGAATCCAACATCAAGTTGAAGGAAGCTGAGGGCACGCCGGACGGCCTGCGACAGGCCCAGATCATGCGGCTGCAGCTCGAATACCAGAAGTTCGTGTGGGATCCGAATTCGGACCCGGTGCAGAAGCAAGCCGCGAAAGACAAATGGATGATGGAGCAGGAGCGCGACACCAAGCACCGCGCCATCGTCAAACAACCCAAGCTCGATCTGCCGCCCGACTGGGCTGCAACCCACCGCGAAGTGAAGAACGCGAAAGAAGCCGAGCTCCTGGTGCAGGTGGGCGACATCGACAATCTCGGTTTCGGCTGGCCGATGGGATTCGATCCCTTCTCCGGCGAGGAGACGCCGCCGCATCGATTCCCCTGGGCGCCCGAAGCGGATGATCCGCAAGCCACCGACAAAATCATGGTGCCCACCAGCGCGCCGTTGTTCGACGCGCCCGTGCACGACGGCTACGCCAACGAGACGGTTCGCGACGAGACGACACCCGTGCCGCTCGTGATCGAGTTCGACAAGGCCGGCGTCGTCATCAAGGGCGCGGCGCTGCAGCTGTTCGTCGACGACTTCCAGGCGCCGGAGCTCAAATCGCATTTCCTCGTGACGCTCGACGGACGTTCGGCGCCCGATATCGAGACCACGATCAACAAGCTCAGCCAGTCCGGACCGATCGGCAAGCTCATCACCGTCAAGCTATTGCCCGAATACCTGGATCTGCTCGCCGACGGCAAGCTCGAGATCAAGGTCGACGATCCAACCACCGCCGCCGCCGACGGCTTCGCATTCGACTTCGCGCGACTGTTGATAAACCCCAAGGGCTTCACCTACTCGGGCGGCATTCGCGGAATCGTGCTCGAGAAGGAATCCGGAAAGCCCATCGATGGCGCGCTCGTGTCGGCCGGCAACATGCAGAAGGCAACCACCGGGCCGGACGGCAAGTTCGAGCTCAAGGAAGTACCTGCGGGTCTCGTCGTCACGAGCGGCAGTCACCCTGACTACATCTCCGATTCCGAGCAGGAGGATCTGCTGGCGGGCAAGGTGGTCGACATCGAACTGCGGCTCGAGCGCGTGAAGAACGAGGATCTCGCCGAGCGGCTCGAGAACGACGGCAAGGTCGATCTCTACGGTATCTACTTCGACACCGACAGGGCGACGCTCAAATCCGAATCCGAAGCGACGCTCAACCAGGTGCTCTCGATGCTCAAGGGCAAGCCCGCGCTGCGCATCGAGATCGGCGGCCACACCGATTCGCAGGCGGCCGACGGTTACAACCTCGACCTGTCGAAGCGTCGCGCGCAGACGGTCATGAAATGGCTCACCGACAAGGGCATCGCGGCGTCGCGACTCACGGCGAAGGGTTTCGGCGAGTCGAGTCCGGTGGCCGACAATGAAACCGCCGCGGGACGTGCGCTCAATCGCCGTGTCGAGATCCGCGATATCACGAAGGAAGGGAGTGAATGATGAAGTGCAAGCTGCTGCTCGCGGGTGTGTTGTGCGCGGTGATTTCGATCGCGGCGACGGCGCAGACGCCGGACAACAAGATCCCCGTCTACAAACTCGACCTGCGCAAGGTCCCCGACATCCCGGAGGGCGACGCGGCGCTGGTCAAAGGCGAAGCGGGCAGCACTCCCGACCGGTTCTTCCTCGAGAACCTGTACATGCTGAAGCCGGTGTCGGTCAGCGTGCGCGCGGTGAACCCGGGCGGCGTCGTGAACGTGAAGATCACGAAGAGCAAGTGGACCGACGTGTTGCGTGAAGGCACGACCGGCGCCGACGCCCAGGTGAATTTCAAATTCCGTACCCAGGGCGAGTTCCAGATTTCGATCACTTCGCCGAATCCGAATACGCCCTACAAGATGGTCGTGTGGGTCGGAAAGGACATCGTGCCGAAAGCGAAGCAGGTGTTCGTGCCGAAATCGCAGTTCAAGGGCGGTGGCCCATCCAGGCTGTGGTGGTGGATAGGCGGTGGCGCGGTCGTCATCGTCGGCATCTTGTTGGCGCTGGTGCTCAGAAAGAGGAAGCAGTCATGAATCAGCTCTTCACGAAATCGGTTGCTGTTGCAATCGGCATGGCAATGGTCGCGCCCGTGCTCATGGCGGGGCCTTCGAACGTCACCGGTTCGCTCGCGGGATTCTCCGCGAACGCGCAAGGTGGCCCGGGTGCCGGAGAGTGGGGAATCCCGCAGTCCGACGGGCAAAGCGGCGGCGGACAGAATGCCGCCGGTCAAGGCAAAGGCCCCGATGCCGCGGGTCATGGCGGCGAAGGCAATGGCCAGAATTCCCAGAGTTCCGGGGGACAGAATGCTGCCGGCCAAAATGATACTGGAACGGGAAAGGGTCCCGACGCCGGTGGCTACGGTGACCAAGCTAGTAACAATGGCAATGGCCAGAATTCCCAGAGTTCCGGCGGACAGAACGCTGCCGGCCAGGGCAAGGGTCCTGACGCTGGCGGCCACGGTGGCGACACTGGCGGCGGGCAACGCGGTCCCGGCGAACAGAATTCCCAGTCGGGCAATGGCCAGGGCGAACACGCCAACGACGGTCCCACCAAGAACAACTCCAACAACCCGGACGACGGTTCGGGATCGGCGCAGGGCGAGCACGCCAACGACGGCCCCACGAAGAACAACTCTAACAACCCGGATGGCGGCAACGGCGGCCAGAGCGGCAACGGCAACGGCAGTGGCAGTGGCAGTGGCAGCGGTAGTGGCAGCAGCGGCAGCGGCAGCGGCAGCAGCAGCAGCGGGGGCGGAAGCAATGGCGGTGGCGACTTCCCGCCGCTCGATCCTTCCGGCGATGGTCCTTACGATCCGAACAACGACGGCGACAACCAGATACCGTCGGGCTGCGCGGAAGGCGGTTCCGCCTGCG
>DASYKM010000249.1:0-17877 GCA_035995425.1 Steroidobacteraceae bacterium | reverse complement strand
CGCCGGCGAGATGCTCGCCATGGCGCATCGCTTTGCCGAAGCCGGATTCATCGTCGTCGCGCCGCACTACCGCGGCAGCAACGGCTGGGCCGGCCGCGATGAGATCGGTGGCGGCGACCTGCGCGATCTCATGAACGTTGCCCCCGAGTTGAGCCGCATCCCCGGCGCGGATGTTTCGCGCGTGTTCCTGGCCGGCGAATCGCGCGGCGGTGGCATGGTGTACATGGCGTTGCGCGACGGCTTTCCCGCACGCGCCGCGGCGGTGTGGGGCGCGTTCACCGATCTCGAGCCGCTGGTGGCGCCCGGCGGGCCGCAGGCGAAAGCCGTGCCGTTCATCTGGCCGGATTTCGAACAGCGGCGCGAGGAGATCATCCGCAGCCGATCGGCGCTGCGCTGGGCGGAGAAGATCAACGTGCCCGTGCTCATCATGCATGGCGGCGCGGACGAGCAGATTCCCTTGTCGCAATCGCAGCGCATGGACGCGGAGCTCACGCGCTTGCGTAAAGTCCACGAGCTCAAGGTGTTCGACGGCGAGAAGCACATCATCGCCGGACATGCCGTGGATCGTGACGCCGCGGTGGTGGCGTGGTTCACGCGTTTCGGCGCACGTCTAGGCGGTTCGCGATGAAGACATCCGTGCAAGCCCCCGCAGATAAGCGAACAGATGCTCGCCGATCTCCTGAACATCGTCTTCCGCGCCGTGAATGAACGATGACTTGCGTCTGCGCATGAACGGAAGTCCCAGTGCGTACAACCCGTGCACGCTGACAACGCCGCCCTCGTGGACCAGCTGTTCCTTGCGATCGAGCGCCGGCACCTCGAGCCACGAGTAGTCAGGCCGAAAGCCAGTGGCCCAGATGACGGTGCCGACGCGCTGACGAGTCAGGTCGAGACTCAAGCGCGGCTTCTCCTCGACGCGGGTCTCGGCAAACCGCTCGGGTGCCGACACCGCGCTGTGGTTCCCGCTGCGCGTCACCCATGCATCTATGGTGTCGAGCAGGCGCGTTAGTTTGAGGTCCGCCATCGCGCAGTGATTGCGCAGCGATCCGGAGAACTGCGCTACGCCATCGCGGACACCGACCAGACGGCCGACGATATCCACGCCGCTTTCGACCAGCGTGTTGAGATTCAGCGTCGCGCGTTCCGGGGTGCCGATCAGCTGCGGCGACGGCACACGCCGGGCGCGCACGATGTCGTCCACCTCGTCGTACCGCTGATCGAGAATGCCGGCGGCATCCATCCACCGCTGGATGTCGAGCCCGCGATAGGTGCGGGGCATTCGAATGTGTTCGCCCACGGCGAGCGTGACCTTCCGGCCCGAACGTTGGATCTCATCCGCAAGCTGCAGCCCGGTCGCCGACGCGCCGACGACCAGCACTCCGGAGTCGTCCAGCTCGCGCGGATTGCGATAGTCCTTCGAGGAAATCGTACGCAGCGTCCGCGGCAGATCGCCGGCACACGCTGGAATGTTGGGCGCGTGGTGCGCGCCGCTTGCGAGGACGACGGCACGACAGCGCCACTGGCCTCGCTGGGTCACCACGCGAAAACCTCCGTCCGCGGCGCGTACCGAAACCACCGTGGTGCCGGTTCGCACCGGCGCGGCGACGGCGGCCGCGTAGCCGTCGATGAAGTCGATGACTTCCGGCATCGTCATGAACCCCTCGGGGTCGGCGCCGGCGTAGCGGTAGCCGGGCAGACGGCTCTGCCAGTTCGGCGTCAACAGCCGCAGGGAATCCCAGCGCTCGTGGCGCCAGGAGTTCGCGATCTCCCCCCGCTCGAGGACGACGTGGTCGATCCCCTGCTCGGAGAGCCAGCCGCTCATCGCGAGGCCGGAATGCCCGGCACCGATGACGACGACGTCAACGGTGCCGGCGGCAGGATTACCGAATCTCGACGGAAACATTCGTCGGGTTCGTCACGACGTCGAACACGGCCGAACGCTTCTGCGACTGCGCCACCAGCGCGGCGATTTCGTCCCTGGTCGCGTCCGCATCGATGTCGAACATCACTTTGATGCCGTCGAAGCCATTGCGCACATCGCTGTCGATGCCGAGGATTCCCTGCAGATCCATGCCGGCTTCGAGCGTCGCCTTCACGGAACGCAGCTGGATGTGGCGATTCTGCGCCACCGCCGCGATTCCGGCGGTCAGGCAGGACGCGAGACCGACGAGCACGTACTCCACCGGCGTCGCACCTTTGTCTTCCGACGCGAAAATCGCCGGATGGTCGGCGTCGTATCCGAACTCCGTCTTGTGTGATTGCTCCGCGCCCAGGCCGAAGAACTTCTCCACGGTCGAGCGGCTGTGCGTGCCGTTGACCCAGGTGCAGGTGGCGCGCCACGTGAACGCGGCCGCCGCGGGAGTGGCTGTCAACGCTTCACGAGCGCCCAGCAGCGCCTCGACGTTGACGCCGTTGTCCACCTTCGTTGCTCTCATTTCCATCGTTATCTCTCCTGATGTGGCCGGCCGACGGCTGGCATGAGGAGAGATTGGGGGGCAGGCGTGGGCTTGAACGTGGGAATGGGCGTGGGAATTGAAAAATGTCTTCAATTTCCACGCCCGTTCCCACGTTCGGCCCCACGGAGGCGGCCGAGGATGCGGGCAAGGAGAGTCACATGTCCCGCTTTCTTCCCATCATCGACATTTCCCAGTCTGAACGGGCGCACACGCATCGCGAGATCGACGCCGCCTGCCGCGACTCGGGTGTGTTCCAGATCGTTGGCCACGGCATCGACGCGCGCCTCATTGCGGCCTTGCGCCGGCAGATGCGCACGTTGTTTGGCCAGCCCACCGCGGTGAAGCGGGCGATCTCGCGCACCGCTGAAAATCCCTGGGGCTTCTACGATCGCGAGCTCACCCGCCACACGCCCGACTGGAAGGAGATCTACGATTACGGTCCCGCGGACGGCGAGAGCATCGCGCCGCAATGGCCCGCGGGTCTGCCCGCGTTCAAGCCGGTGATCCAGGCGTACTACGCGTCCTGTGAGGACCTCTCGATGCGGTTGCTGCGCGTGCTGGCGCGCAATCTCGGAATGCCGGCGGATTCTCTCGACGCATTCTTTCTGCTGCAGCACACGAGCTTTCTGCGCCTGAACTACTACCCGATCTGTGCCGCGAATCCCGGCGGTCATCTCGGCGTCAATCCGCACACCGACTCCGGCGCGCTCACGCTGCTGCTGCAGGACGAGCAGCCCGGGCTCGAAGTGTTTTATCGAAGCGCCTGGTGGCTGGTGGAGCCGCATCCCGAGGCACTGGTCGTGAACCTGGGTGACATCGCACAGGTGTGGTCGAACGACAAATACCCGGCCCCGTTGCACCGCGCCGTGGTCAATGCCGACGCGCAGCGTTTCAGCGTGCCGTTCTTTTTCAATCCGGCGTACAGCGCCGAATATGCACCGCTGCCGTCGACCGTGGACGCGCGGCATCCGCCTCGTTACCGCCCGATCAACTGGCGCGAGTTCCGCACCCGCCGCGCGGCCGGCGACTACGCGAGCAGCGGCGAATACGTACAGATCAGTCATTACGCCGTCTGACGGCGCGGAGAAATCATGTCATTCATCAATATCATTCCCGAAGCGGACGTCGGCGACGACGTGCGCGCAATGTACGACCGCCAGGCGTCGCACTGGGGCTTCCTCCCTAACTACGCCAAGGTGTTCTGCCACCGGCCCGAGATCATGGGTCTGTGGGCGGCGCTGCAGCTGGGCCTCAAGCGGCACATGGACAAGCGGCGTTTCGAGTTGATCACCTTTGCCGCGGCCCACACCTTGCGCAGCACCTTGTGCTCGCTGGCGCACGGCAAGGCATTGACCGCCTTCTTCTCGCCGGAAGACGTCCAGGCCATGGCGCGCGGCGCGTCGCCCAGGGCGCTGACCGACGCGGAGGCCGCGATGATGGCGTTCAGCCGCAAGGTTGCGCGCGGGGCGTATCTCGTGACATCCGCGGATGTCGATGAGTTGAAGAAGCATGGCTTCACGGATGGCGAGGTGTTCGACATTACCGCGGTCGTCGGCGCGCGCGCATTCTGGACCACGGTGGTCGAGGGGCTTGGAGTGGAAGCGGAGCCGCCGCTCCTGGAACTGGAGGCCGAGTTCCGCAAGACGCTGACGGTGGGCAGGCCGGTCGCGAATGGACACGCAAAAGTGTCCGTGACCGCGTAGAACCTGTCGGTAAACAAGGAGATCCCCATGGCCCGCTTCCAGAACATTCTCGAAACCATCGGCAACACACCGGTGGTCAAGCTCAACAAACTCGCGCCCTTCGGCGTCAACGTCTACGTCAAGGTGGAGTCGTTCAACCCGATGGGTTCGGTCAAGGACCGCATGGCGCTGGCCATCATCGAGGATGCCGAACGCAGCGGCGCGTTGAAACCCGGACAGACGGTCATCGAAGCCACCAGCGGCAACACCGGCATCGGGCTCGCGATGGTGTGCGCGCAGAAGGGCTATCCACTGGTCGTCACCATGGCCGAAAGTTTCAGCGTCGAACGCCGCAAGCTGCTGCGCTTTCTCGGCGCCAGGGTCGTGCTGACGCCGGCGTCCGAGAAGGGCAGCGGCATGCTCGCCAAAGCGGTCGAGCTCGCGATGGCGCACGGCTGGTTCCTGTGCCGGCAATTCGAGAACCCGGCGAATGCGGACGTGCACTCGCGCACCACGGCGCGCGAGATCATCAGCGACTTCGCCGACGAGCGGCTCGACTACTTCGTGACCGGCTTCGGCACGGGCGGCACGTTGAAGGGCGTGGCCCGGGAGCTCAAGCGCGCGCGGCCGGGCACGCGGATCGTTGCCGCCGAACCCGACAACTCCGCGATGCTCGGCAGCCGCATCCCGCAGCCACGCGACACCTGCGGCGGCCCGGCGGGAAGCCATCCGCGCTTTCGTCCGCATCTCATGCAGGGCTGGGCGCCGGATTTCATTTCGACGCTGACCGAGCAGGCGATGGAAGCCGGCTTGGTCGACGAGATCGTGCCGGTGGCCGGCGCCGATGCACTGCGCCTGTCGCGCGAGCTCGCGCGGCAGGAGGGAATCTTCGCCGGCACGTCGAGTGGCGCGACGCTCGCGGCCGCGCTCGAGGTTGCGCGGCGCGCGCCAGCCGGCTCGAACATCGTCTGCATGCTGCCCGACACCGGCGAGCGATACCTTTCGACACCGCTCTTCGAGAGCATCGGTGAGTCGATGAACGCGGAGGAGTGGGAGGTGTCGCGCTCGACGCCGCTGTGTCGCTTCGATGCACCATCGGTGCCGGCGCCCACGCCGGCCGCGCCCGAACCGAAGGTGGCGGTCGATCCTGCCGCGGCGCGCTTCGTCACCGAAGTGGTCGAGAAAGAGCCGGTCGTGATGTTCGCGCTCGAGTGGTGTGAGTTCTGCTGGTCCGTGCGCAAGCTGTTCAAGCAGCTCGGCATCGCCTATCGCAGCGTCGACGTCGACTCGGTCGAATTCCAGAAAGAGGATCTGGGCGGAAGGATTCGCGGCGTACTCGCGGACCGCACCGGCGCAAAGACCTTGCCGCAGGTTTTTGTCGGCGGCCAGCACATCGGTGGTGCCACCGATCTCTTCGACGCGTGGCGGAACGGTACGTTGCAGCCCCGCCTCGACAAGAGCGGAGTGAGCTACGACCGCGAGCTGAACCTCGATCCGTACTCGCTTTTGCCGAAGTGGCTGCAGCCGCGCAAGAGTGCCTAGATGAGCTTCCAGTGCAGAGCGGCTCGCTTCGTCTTACCATTGATCGATGCATCGAAGAGAACAATGGGGATGGGTGCGGCACGGGTTCCTCGCCGCGCTGGTGTTCGGATTCGGTCTGACGGCGAACGCCGCCGACAGCAAGGCGGCCCTGGCCGGGCCGGCAATACGTTCCGCCGCCGCGCTGGTCGTGGACGCGAAGACCGGCGAGGTGCTCTTCGAGCGCGACGCCGGAGTGGTCACGCCCATCGCGTCGGTCACCAAGCTCATGACGGCGCTCGTGGTGCTCGAGGGCCAACAGCCGCTCGATGAGGTCATCGAGATCAAGGCCGCCGATCGCTGGAAGGGCAAGGGCGCTTTCTCGCACCTGCCCACCGGCGCGAAGCTGTCACGCGCCGACCTGCTGCGTCTCGCGCTCATGGCCTCGGAGAACCTCGCCGCGCGCACGCTCGCGCGCAACTATCCGGGCGCCATGACCGCCTTCGTTCGCACCATGAACGTGAAGGCCAAGGCGCTCGGCATGGCGCACACGCGCTTCGACGACCCGTCCGGGCTTTCGAGCTCGAATGTGTCGAGCGCCCGGGACCTGGTGAAGCTCGTCAACGCGGCGTCGCGCGAACCGATGATCGGCGAGTTCTCGACGCTGCGCAGTCATGAAGTGCGCCTGGGCAAGAAGATGTTCGTGTATCGAAACACCAATCTGCTGATCGGCAGGCCCGACTGGACGATCGCCGTTCAGAAGACCGGTTTCACCAACGACGCCGGCCAGTGCCTAGTGATGCAGGCGGTGGTCGACGATCGCGTCGTCGACATGGTGTTCCTCAACTCCTTCGGCAAGTTGACGCGCACCGCGGACGCGCGGCGCATCCGGCGATGGATGGAGGCACAGAGCGCGCCGAGTGTCGCCAGCGCCGGAGCGGCGGCGCCCTGAAATCCATCAACGATGGCGGCTGTATCGGTATTCAACCGCCAGCCATTGGCGCTCGCTGCCATCGGCCCGGGTCCAGTATTGCTGGGCGACTTCCGCATCGTCGCCGTGCGGCAGGATCACGTAGTTAGAGCGCAGCATCCAGCCCTCGATCTCCTGGCCGAAGCCGGCGAAGGCCAGGCTCTCGAACTGGAAGGTGATCTTGCCGTCGACGCCTTTGTCGGCGCTGTAGGCCGGCATCAAGCCCGCCGGGAAACGCGTGTCGAGTGAGACGTACTGCCAGCGTCCCTCGACGCGGCTGTACGTCAAATAGGAAATGCGGCGAAAGTCCGGCACCTTGGAGCCCGCGCCCGGCCGGATGGTCTCCTCCAGAAAGAGTCCGATCATCTTTCGCTCGGCGATCAAGCCGTCGAAAACTATCGGCTTGACGTCGGGCGAAGGCCTGAAGGTGATCGTCACGTCCCACAGGCCCGCGCGTTTCGCGAGCGCCACCGCTTCGGGTCCGGGTTCCTGCATGCGTTCGATCGCCGTCTTCGGGGTCTGCTGCGCAAAGGCTGGCCCGGCGAAGAGGGCAATTGCGCATGCAGCCATCGCTGCCCGTATGGGTGTTCGTGCGGTCATTGCCTGACTCCAACTCGTAGGTGAACTGACGCAAAGATAGACGCCTGCGCAGATATTTGCCCGCCGGTGGTGCGTATGGTCAATCGTGCCCAATCAAGATGTGGGTTCCCTCCGACAAGCTGTGCGCGCAAGGTGTCGCCGTGCGGAGTACCCTTGGCTCCTGACGTCGCCGCAGCAGGGGAAATCGATGGCCCTAACAATAAAGGTCAATGGCTCGTCCACGCAGGTCGATGTGGATCCTGAAACGCCGCTGCTTTGGGTGCTGCGCGACAGCCTCGGCCTCACCGGCACGAAATTCGGTTGCGGCGTCGCCCAGTGCGGCGCCTGCACGGTCTTCCTCGAAGGCAAACCACTGCGCTCGTGCTCCATCCCCGTCTCCGCCATCGGCGATAGAGAGGTCACGACCATCGAAGGCGTTTCGGGCCGGGAGTCCGAGGCAATTCAAAAGGCATGGGTCGCGCGCGATGTGCCGCAGTGCGGCTACTGCCAATCCGGCCAGGTGATGAGCGCAACAGCGTTGCTGCGAAAAGTGCCGCGGCCCACCGATCGCGACATCGATCTCGCCATGAACGGCAACATCTGTCGCTGCGCCACCTATGTCCGCATCCGTGCGGCCATCAAGGACGCCGCCAAGTCGCTGGAGGCGTAAGTCATGACCCAGCAACAACTGAAAGTCACGCGCCGAACCGCCATCCAGGGCGCGAGTGCGCTCGTCATCGCCGTCTGCCTTCCCGTCAGACAGTCTTTTGGAAAGTCGGCTACGGACGCTTCCGCGCCGTTCGCACCGAACGCATTCGTGCGCGTGGCCGCCGATGACACCGTCACGGTGCTCATCAAGCACATCGAATTCGGGCAGGGCCCGTTCACCGGGCTCTCGACGCTGGTCGCCGAAGAGATGGATGCCGATTGGTCGAAGGTTCGTGCCGAGCACGCGCCCGCCGACGCGAAACTCTACAACAACCTATTGTTTGGTCCGCTGCAGGCTACCGGCGGTTCATCGGCGATCGCGAATTCCTTCGAGCAGATGCGCCGGGCCGGCGCCACCGCCCGAGCCATGCTCGTTCAAGCCGCGTCCAATGCCTGGAAAGTACCGGTGAGCCAGATCACGGTAGATAGTGGCACCATTCGGCACGCCAGGTCCGGCCGCCACGGCCGATTCGGCGAATTTGCCGCCGCCGCCGCGAAGCTGCCAGTGCCCGATGCGGGCAAGCTGCCGCTCAAGGATCCGTCCGCGTTCAAGTTCATCGGCAAAGAAGGCGTCACGGGCCGGCTCGACAGCGCCGCCAAGTCGAATGGCACCGCGCGCTTCACGATGGATATTCTCGAGCCCGGCATGCTCACCGCGGTCGTGGCTCGCCCACCGTTGTTCGGTGCACGCGTGGTGTCGTTCGATGCGAGCAAGGCGCGCGCGGTGCGCGGTGTCGTCGAGATCAGGCAGGTTCCGACTGGCGTCGCCGTGTATGCGAACGGCACCTGGCCAGCCATCCGCGCGCGCGAACTGCTGCAGATCACCTGGGATGAGTCCACTGCGGAGAAACGCGGTAGCGAGGAGTTGATCGAGTCCTACCGCACGCTGGCGCGCACACCCGGCGTGGTCGCCGCCAAACATGGTGATGCTGACGCCGCGCTTGCCGCCGGCGGCGCCATCGAAGCGGAATACATTTTGCCGTATCTGGCGCATGCGACGATGGAGCCTCTCGACGGCTATCTACGCTTCGATGCGAACGGCGCCCAGGCGCGCTATGGCTGCCAGTTGCAGACGCCAGACCAGCAGGTCATCGCCAAGGTGTTAGGCCTGCCCGCCGAGAAGGTCGCCATCGAGACCCAGCTGGCGGGCGGAAGCTTCGGCCGGCGCGGCCAGTTCAACAGCCACTTCGCCGTTGAGCTCGCGGAGGTGGCGAAAGCCATCGGGCCGGGGCGCGCGGTGAAGCTCGTGTGGACCCGTGAGGACGATGTGCGCGGCGGCTATTACCGGCCGGTGATCGTGCATCGCATGAGTGGCGCGGTTCGCGATGGCAAGATCAGCGCGTTCACCAACCGGGTGGTCGGTCAATCCCTGATCGTCGGCACTCCGTTCGAGGCGTTTGGTTACAAGGATGGTCTCGACGCGTTCATGGTCGAAGGCTCCAAGGAGATGTCATACGACATCGAAAACTTCACCTGCGACGAGCACATCGCCAAGGCGGGTGTGACGGTGCTTTCGTGGCGCTCGGTTGGCCACACCCACACCTGTTTTGCGGTGGAGAGTTTCATCGATGAGTTGCTGCAAGCCGCCGGCAAGGATCCGGTGGCAGGCCGGCTCGAGATGATGGGCAAAGCGCCGCGCGAGGCCGCGGTGCTGCGCACCGTTGCCGAGCTTGCACACTGGAGTGGACCGGGCCCCGTGAACGGGCGCGCGCGTGGTGTTGCCGTGGTCAAAGCGTTCAACACCTATGTGGCGCAGATCGCCGAGGTGTCGATCGCTGAAAACGGCGAGCCGCGCGTGCACAAGGTCTGGTGCGCAGTGGACTGCGGGGTCGCCGTGAATCCGGACGTGATCCGCGCGCAGATGGAGGGCGGCATTGGTTATGGACTGGGCCACGCGATGTACGGCGAGATCACGCTCGATCAGGGCCGCGTCCAGCAGTCCAACTTCGACACGTATCGATCGCTGCGCATCAACGAGATGCCCGAGATCGAGGTGAAGATCGTCGGCTCCATCGAGAAGCCGACCGGTGTCGGTGAGCCCGGGCTTCCGCCGATCGCGCCCGCGATCGCGAACGCGATCGCACGACTGCCTGGCCAAGCGCGGCCGCGGCGCCTGCCGCTGGTGCGGAGGAACGTCGCATGAAGCGTCCAATCGCAATCGCCCTGATCGGAATGGGCGTGGCAACCCTGTTTGTCTGGCGATGGACGGCATCGGCCTCCGAATCCGCCGCGACGACCACACTGCGTTCCGTTTCCGAGTTCAAGTCGATCTCTAACAAACGTGCCCGCTCGGTCGCGATCTTCCAGGAAGCGGGCAAAGTGATTCAGAGTCCGCGCTGCGTGAACTGCCATCCACGCGGCGACCGGCCGCTGCAGACAGACGCCGGGCGGCCCCATGAGCCGTTGGTCGTGCGCGGCGCCGATGGGAATGGCGCGCCGGGCATGGAGTGCAGCACTTGCCACCACGATGCGAACTTCGACCCGGCGCACGTGCCTGGCCATCCGAAGTGGCATCTCGCGCCGCTGTCGATGGCCTGGGAGAGCAAATCGCTCGGGCAGATCTGCGAACAGATCAAGGATCCGGCGCGTAATGGCAACATGGATCTGAAAGCCATCGCACATCACATGAGTGAGGACACATTGGTGGGCACAGCATGGCATCCGGGAGGAGGGCGCGCGCCTGTGCCGGGAACGCAGGCGGAATTCGGCGCGCTGATCCAGGCGTGGATTGACCTGGGTGCTATCTGCCCTGAGAAATAGCGGGCGCATCCGCCGTCTAACTATCGTCGGTTCGATTCGCGAATTGTCTCGAGCGCAGCGTCGGGAAAGCCTGCGGTCCGGAGCACGTCCACGAGGAAATCCGTCTTGCCGGCAACGTAGCTCTCGGCGTCGGCGGGAAATTGTCTGGCGAGCTGTTTCTTGAGCTGGCCATATGCCAGCGCTCTCGCCGGGTTGCGGCGCAGGCAGTCGCGAATGGCGAGATGATTCGCCAGGGCGATATCTCCTTGCACGCACACATATAGATGGTGTGCCGGCCCGGCGGGACTCTCGAATGCCTCCCGGCCCTCGATCCCGAGAGTTCCGGAATGCGCATAGCCCAACGCTGCGAGTCGTTCGACCGCCGCGGACATGTCGGCACGCGAAGCGATGATGGCGTCGATATCGATGATGGGTTTTGCCGCAAGCCCGGGGATGGACGTGCTGCCAACGTGCTCCACTGAAAGAGCGATGTCCGCGAGTGCCTGCCAGATAGGGGCGCGCAACGCCGCGAATGTCAGCGGCCATGAAGGGTCGTAATCGACGACGAGAATGTTTCGCTGGTTTGTCATATCGACTGACACGCCGCGGCGAGAGCTGAGGCTGCAATTGTATGAATTTTGTGACGGCCGTGGTCCGCCTCATCCGATCGCCGTATGATCCCGTGCAAACCGAAAACACCGCCGCCAAGCGGGGAGTGGTCGAATGCGCGCAGGGAAGTGGGTCGCCGTCTGGCTGATGGCGTGGGCGCTGGGCGCGGGCGCCGCGGTCGCCGCGCCGTCAATGCAGATCAAGTTCGCCGAAGCGATCCAGCTGCCTGCCGTCGCAGGAAAAGCGGAGTTCGACGCCTACGGGCGACGCTTCGCACTCACGCTCGAGAACAATGACCGGCTGCTGAAGGCGATTCCGGTGGCGCGCAAAGCGGATCTCGGCCAGGCGCGAGTCCTGCGCGGCAAGGTCGAAGGCGTGCCGGGTTCGTGGGTGCGACTGACGCGCGTCGGCAAGAATCTCGAGGGCGCGATCTGGGATGGCAACGATCTCTACGTCGTTGCCAGTTACGGCAGCATCGTCGACAAGCTCACGACGCCCATCGTGGCGACGCCCGACCAGACGGTGGTTTATCGGCTGTCGGACACGCTGAACGGTCTGCCACCCGACTTCTGCGGTTTGGTGGGTAGCGCCGAGACCGGCAACACCGACGGCTCGGCGCTTCAGCAATACAAGAGCCTCGTATCCGAGCTGCGCGTGAGCGCCGCCACCGTCAACGATCAGATCGACATCTCATTGGTCGCCGACACGGCCTTCCAGACTCTGCTCGGCGCCAACGCCACCGATGCGATGCTGGCGCGGCTGAACATCGCCGACGGCATCTTTGTCGAGCAGGTGGGCGTCATCCTTGCGCCCACCGAATTTAGGCTCGTGCCCGCAAATGCCGATCCGTTCACCAAGACCGATGCCGGCGCTCTTCTCGATCAGTTGGCGGCGTTTCGCCAGGCCACGCCGGCCTCGCACTCGGCGGGCCTGACGCACCTCATGACCGGCAAGAATCTCGATGGAAACATCATCGGCATCGCGTTCCTCGATTCGCTCTGCGACGCTCATGAGGGCGTGTCGCTCGGCGACTCCGAAGAAGGCGAGTTCATGTCCGCGCTGGTCATGGCGCACGAGATCGGCCACAACTTCGGCGCACGCCACGACGGCGTCGCCGGTGTCTGTGCCGATACGCCGCAGACCTATCTGATGGCGCCCGCGATCAACGGCAGCGCGCAGTTCTCCGCGTGCAGCCTCACGTCGATGGCGGCCTCGATCGCCAACGCGCGCGGCGTATGCATCGGCTCGGCGCAGTACGTGGACGTCGCAGTTTCGCTGCCGCCCTCGCCGTATTTCGCGCAGACCGATGGCACGTTCTCGCTGCCGATCACCGTGCACTCGTACGGCAATCTCCCCGCCACGAATGTCCGGCTCAAGGTTACTTTTCCCGGCTATTTTCCCCTGGTGACCGCGACACTGACTGGCGCGACTTGCTCGATCGCGGGCGGCGTGGTCAGCTGCCCGCTCGCCGATTTCGCCGCCGGCGAGGATCGCACGCTCGATATGCGCGTCACGGGAAGCACGCTCGGCAGCTATTTCGTCCAGGCGGAAGTGACCACCGACAACGATCGCGTCCTGCGAAACAACACTGCCCAGGTGCAGCTCGGACTTCAGTCGGGCGTCGACCTCGGCGTGACCGTGGTCGCGACCCCCACCGCCGCCTTCGTCACCGACGCCGTCGACTACACGATCGACATTGCCTCGCATGGGACGCTCGGGTCGCACGGCGGAAATGCCTATATCAACATCGGTGGCATCCCGATCGAGTCGTTCAACGCCGGCCCGCACGCGTGCGCGCTCGATGCGTCATCGAACTGGATTCTCCTTTGCCAGCTCGCCGACGTTGCCGTCGGCGCGTCGACGCGCATCACCGTGCGCGGCCGCCCCGACCAGGCCCGCGTGGCGAACGGGGCCGTGTACTTGAATGTGCCCAACGACGCGACCCCTAACAACAGTAGCGCGACCATGAGCGTCAACGTGAGCGCCGAGCGGGAAGTGCGCCTCACTGCTTCCACCGAAGAACTGCGCGCGGTCATCGGCACCACCTACGAGCTCACCTATACATTCAAAGCCTTCGGCCGGCTCCCCGCCGAGAACGTGCGGTTCTCGCTGCAGCAACCGCCGGTGGGAGTGGTCGAATCCGTGGCCATCGCTGGGGTCACCTGCGCGACCGACCCCGACTTCACGAATTGCGAAGTCGGCACGATGAATCCGGGCGACTCGCGCACCGCCGTCGTGCGCTTTCACATGACTTCGGTCTTCCCGTCTTTCATGTTCGCCAGCACCCGCTGGAGCAACGGCGCGACCAACGCATTTTCGAGCGTGTATGTCTCGGTGTACGCCAACGTGACGGTCGACGCATCGGCGACCATGGGCAGCCTGCTGGGTTCGATCGACGAGGGCGTGACCGGGCTCACCGGCTTCGTCATTGAAACCAAGGGCGTGAATCCCGCCCAGAACGTCACCGCCACGCTCGATCTCGCGGCGCCACTGCGTTTGCTGAGCCTCAAGTTCGACAATGGCGTGCCCGGATGGACTTGCGCGCTGCTGACACCACAGCGCGGGCGCTGCACCGGGTCGTTCCCCGGTGGCGCTTCGTACAGCCAGACGCATGCCACCATGATCTACACGTTCGTGTCCGACACGGCCGTGAATGGACAAGCCACGGTCACGGTGGAAGCGGCCGGCGACGGCAACATGACTAACAATGTCGCGCAGGCGTCGCTGCTGGTGGCGCCGTACGTCGACGTGGGAATCAGCGCCGTTCCGACGCCGGACCGGCTGGTGATGACCGGCGACACCACCACCGTCGATGCCACCATCACCACCAGCAAGAACCCGGTTCACGCTGCTCGCCTGATTCCGTGGGCGAGCGATTCACCACTGGTGGTCGATTCCCTGACGGTTGGCGGGGTGAATTGCCCGCTGATCCAGCCCGGATCGGTATGCGCCCTGGGCGACCTGCCCGCGAATTCCTCAATACCCGTGAAGGTCGTCTATCGCGCCGTCGCCGGCGGAGCGACTCCGACCATCGTGCTCGATGTGTATCCCGACAACGATTCCGACCGGACTAACAATCACGTCACGATACCGGTCTTCACGTTGGACCCGTCGGACGTCCAGGTGTCGGTTGCCCAGGGCAGCGTGACCGGAATCAATGGCGCCAACATGGACTTTCCGATCATCACGGTCACCAACGGCACCAAGACGTCGCGCGACATCACCGTGGATATCCCGTTGCCGTCGTTCGTTACCGTGCTCTCGGTGTCGTCGAGCGAAATCGTCTGCATCGGCACCACGACGCTGCAATGTACGCTGACAGCGCTCGCGCCGAACAACTCGCGCTTGATCATCATCGCCTTGCATGCGAACGCCACCGGCACATTCACGAGCAACGTGGTGGTGCACTCGTTCAACGACTCGAACGTCAACAACAACACCGGCTCGATCGCCCTGACGGTCAGCGCGACGGCCCCACCGCCGCCGCCTCCGCCTCCGAACGGGAATGGCGGTGGAAGCAGCAGTAGCAGCAGCGGAGGCGGCGGTGGCGGCGGTCGTATCGAGTGGCTCGCTCTGGTGTTGCTAGGCGGGTTGGTGGTGCGCCGGATGAGAGCTGATTTACGGGCAGGGCCCGATGTGCCCATCCACGACACAGATCGGCGGCAGCGTCGGCGAGATCGGCGGGATCGGTATCGGCCCGGTGCCGTTGAACACGGGCGTGATCACGACGCCATCGCTGAACGTCCAGCGTGACGGCCAGTCGTCGAGTGGTCGCGGCCCCGGCGTCGGGCCATTCGGCGGGAAGGTGGTGCACTTCGATTTGATGTTGCCGAGGTCACCCAGGATGTCGAAGAAAGCCACCGGCTGGTTGACCTTGCTGTCGACGAAGAACTCGAAGTACACATTGCTGTTGGGGTTGTTGCCAAAGCAGGCCGTGCGCTCGGCGTTGCTCAGGTTGATGGGCAGAATGGTCGCGGTCTTCGTCGAGAGGCCCGACATCGCGATCGTTTCGATCAGTTGATTGCGGGTGCCCGAGGTGGTGTTGGTGCAGGACACCTTGATCTGGCCCGAACCGTCGTACACGGTGCCCGGAAGCACGGCGCGAATCTGCAGCTGGCTCTGGCTGAACAACTGACTGGGCTTGATTGCCGGGGTGACGAAGCGAACGGCGCCGGTCTTTACCAGCAACAGGTTGTCGGTCGCAAACAATGGCCGGCTCGGGTAGGAACGCACGAGCAGATCCCTCGCCGGATCCCTGGCTAGATAGAAGTCCTTGCCACCCGACATGCACGCATTCGCGCCACTGTCGAAGGGCGCGCAACCGCAACCATCGGCCGCGGGAGTGCCATCGATGCAATTCGGTATGCCAGGGGAGGCGCAACCTGGCACCACCGTATTGCCGGTGGGCAGCAGCGTTCCGCAGCCGCAATTGCCGTCCGACTCCATGTACGGCGCATTGCAGCTCGGCATGATCGTGTGGCAGATCTTGGCGCCCAGCGCGTCGCGATCCATCGAAATGGGTTGCATGAGGTGACGGCATTCGGCCTTGATGCCATCGATGCCGTCGTACGGGTTTTCGAGGCAGCTCTGTGCCACGCGCTCTTCCGGCGACGGGCAGCTGCCGGTGTTGGCGAATTGATCACCGGGTAACACGTTGCTGTAGTTGCGCTCGAACAAGTCGCACAGGCAGTGATCGATGCGATCCGATTCGTTGATCTGGCCCGTGGGCAGACCATCGGTCGGCGCCCGGTCGAACCAGGTTTTCGTGCCGCCGAAATCCATGTCGGCGCAACGCTTGGTTCTCTCGATAACAATGTCCACCTCGGCAGTCTCAGGAACCCATTCGTCATCCGAGAGATTGCACTGCGGATCCTTGGGGTCGGCCACGCAGATGTCGTGCAGCGTGTCGAGCATCTTTCCCATGTGATCCAGCATTTCGTCGCGGAAGCGTTGCGCGTTGGCCTGGCCTGCGGCGCGCCACGCATCCCAGGCAGTGCCTTCGAGCCGGTTCGGTACATCCCTGACCGGGGGGTTGTTGGCGACGTCCTGCGCATCTCCTTCGTGCAGGTGCGATGCGTCGACCTTGCCGCGCTCGAGATCGAACTGCTGATGCAGGTTTTCGAGCTGCTGCCTCTGGGCCGCGGGCGCGTCGGGACGCGGATGAGTCTCGTCAGTCATGGACCGCGCCTCACCCAACGTGATGGATCGGATCGCGTTGAGCTCGTCGCGCATCTTCTGCTTGATGTCCGCCTTCTGCTGGTCGGTGTACATGATGCGATCGATACTGCGGTTGAAGTCGTCGTCGGGGCTCGCATAGGGGTTGTCGCATTGCGCGCCCTGCTGCTCGAAGGACGCCATGCACTGCTTGTAGGCCGCGCGGCGGTCATTGACGGGTCGCGCCAGGGTGCCGAGCGAGCTCGCGATCTGCGCCGACGATCCCGAGCAGTTCTGCACCAGCACGTTGACGCCCTGAAAGAGCGAGGGCGGCAGCGCGCCGCTTTGAATGAAGGTGTCGACTTCGCTCGGCTTGGTGCCGCAGGTGCCCATGATGCGGTCGAGATCCACGTCGAGGATGCGCTGGCGGGTCTCGGATGCAGCCGCCATCGTCAGGTCGAACAGCGAGGCCAGCTCGCCGGTCACGGCAATATCCGTGGCCGCGCGTGCCTGCAGACGCGCCAGGATTTCGGCGCGCGCCATGACGCGTTCGCCGCACATCAATTCCTTGATGAAACGCTTCTCGCGCAGCTCGTTGTCCACCGCGGCCTGCGTCACGCCGAGTCCCGTGAGCGTGAAGCCGCTGATTTCACGTTGCGTGAGATCGATCTTCAGGCGGCGGCAGACCTTGGCGCGTTCGGCGTCGCCTGCGCGCGTGCGGTTGATGAAGGTGAACAGGCCTTCTTCCAGTTCAACAGCCGCCGTCGAGCGTGAAATGCTTTTCAGGTCGAGATACGCCGCGAAGGGCAGGGACCGCGGTTCGCGGTCCGTGAACGTGATCTGATCGATGCGCGTGGTCACCGAGCCCGTCGGTACATGGTAGATGCGCAGGAAGTTGATACGCGTGAGATCGAGCGGCGACGCGCTGCTGCGCGTGTGGCCGGGAAGATCGAGGATCACATAGTTCCAGCCGCGTTGCAGATGCAGGTCGCGGACGGCCCAGTTCTGTTCCTGGCTGTCGAAGGTGCCCGAGCTCGTGAGCTCGATCTGGCCCTGGTCGCCCGTGGCCGCGCCGAGCAGGTCCGGCCGGTCGACGTAGTACCAGAACGTGAGGAAGCGCATGGTCGACACGTCGTGCGTGGTGGGGAAGGTCTTGCGGAAGCGGTCTTTGCCGTTGCCCACGGACTTGAGGCTGGCGACGCCGTTCACCTTGATCGCGGTGTCGACGGTGATCGTGTTGTGGCCGGCCCAGCCGGTTTTGGTGTCTGCCGTGTCGAGCAGGATGTCGGGTTTGACGATGGGGGATTGGGCGTGGGATTGCGGTGTGGCCGCGGCCCACATGCCGACGCAGACGAGCACCGACAGGATCGACTTACTGTTTGACATTTTCTTCCCTGAAGTGTTTGAGACTACCGACTGCTTCCTGCGCCGCCTGTGCGCTAACTACACACGGGCGTTGTCG
>DASYKM010000248.1:0-2398 GCA_035995425.1 Steroidobacteraceae bacterium | reverse complement strand
GCCGCGTTGCTCTTCTCAATTGGTGCTGCGACGAACGCGCCCGCAAGATGTATTGACGCCCAGAGACTCGGCAAGCTTTCGTAGTAGCGAGTAACAGCATCTTCATCCGCAAGATCGCCAAGCTCGACGAAAGTGGCGCGTCCGTTTTCACGGTGCGGTGAATTCTGCAGCTCCGACTTGCTTCGGTACGGTACATGGCAATTCGCGCCCGCCCGCAATAGCGCATCCAGTACGGCAGCCCCGAGCGCGCCGGTGCCACCCGTTACGACCACACTGCGACCAGCAAAGCCCAACGTTTGAGTTGTCATGGTGCTCCTTGTTGCTTGGCCAGAATGGCGAGCGTAGCGCCATCGGGTTTTCCGTCGAAGTACTTGGTCAGCGCTTTGCCAAAGGCCGGATCGGCAATTCCAGCTCGCGCAAAGAGCGTAAGACACGACCGATATTTCTGCGCGTCCACTGCGCCAAGAATCTGATCGGCGCTCAAGCCTGTAAGGGAGTTGAGAGTGGAGACGCACTCCGTCAGCCGGGCCCCGAGGACCGGATGCGCAAGGTACGCCTGCGCTTCCTCCAACGACTTGATGGCGTAGCGAACGGACATGGAACTTGAGCCCAAGCCCACCACCTGGGGAAATATGAACCAGCTCCAGTGAGATTCCTTTTGGCCCGCTCGCAACTCAGCAAGCGCTTGTAGATAGATCACTTTCTGCGCTTCAAGGAAGCGGTTCAGATCGAACGGATCGTTGGAGTGTTTCGACATGGCGTTTTGTTTGTCTCCCCCGGCAGGCAAGCATCCACATTTTCAGCAGGGAGCGTGGAAGCGAGTGGTCGTGAACTTCGATTTGCTCGTCGAGCCATGCGAACGCAGCCGCGCGGACTTCGGCGTCCTTCATGGCTTTAGTGCGTTGCGACCAAGATGCCCGCCAGAAAACTCCTGGCGGAAGGCTCGGTATCGGTTCACCAGCAAGTAGCGCGCCCCGCGATGCTACTACCGATTGCCTCGCAGTTACGCCCTGCCGTGCAGCCCTAGCTGCTCCTCAATTCTTCCGCGGCCCGGAGCCCATGAGGCCGAGGATTGCCCACTTCATTAGTACAAAGAATGCCTTGTAGCTGATGGCAATTCTCTCAACACCAGCACCCCCCGCTGAAGCGCGGCTCGCAAGAATCACTAGCTTTCACGCGGCCATCAATGCTACGCTCTGTAGCATTACACAAAGTAGCGCTACTATGAAGCACAATGTGGCCGACTTGGGCGAGCTCGAACGCGAAGTGTTGCACCTCGTGTGGAAACACGGCGCGTCGACCGCGGACTGGGTGCAGAAGGCGCTGACGCGGCCGCTCAAGGAATCCACGGTGCGCACGGTGCTCAAGCGCCTCGAGGCCAAAGGGCACCTTACGCACAGCGTCGACAACCGCACCTTTGTCTACGAAGCCGCCGATACCCGCGGGCGCGCCGCCGCGCGCGCCGTGAAGCGCATCGTCGACCGCTTCTGCAGCGGCTCAGTGGAAGAGGTGCTGATCGGCCTCGTCGATGCGCGCATCGTCGACAGCGGCGAGTTGCAACGCCTCGCGGACAAAATCGCGCGCGCGCGGAAGGCGAAGAAGTGATGCTCGCGCTGCTCGCCGAAAGCGCGCTGCGCGTATCGGTGCTCGGCGCCGTGGTGTGGCTCTGCATGCGCGCGCTGCGGTTGCGCAATCCGCACGTCGAGAAACTCGTATCGAGATTCGTGCTGGTCGCGGGGTTGGTGCTGCCCGCGGTCGTGCACTTCCGGCTCGCGCCGGTGTTCGACCTGCCGGCGTCATTGCCGGTGCTCGCGGTGACCGGCGTCTCCGGCGCGCCGGCTCCGGCCGCAGGTTTGCACCTCGCGCCACTCATGATCGTGCTCACCACTATCTACCTGGGCGTCGCCGCGATGTTGCTAACGGCCTTCGTCGCCGGGCTCGTGCGCATGGGGCGGTTGTGCCGCGCCGCGCAGCCGCTGCTGGGGGCTGACGACCTTCGTTCGAGCGCGCGCATCCAAAGTCCCGCGACCTTCGGTTCCATCGTCCTTGTGCCGGAGGCGGCGCGCGACTGGAGTTCCGCCGAACTCGACGCGGTGCTCGCGCACGAACGCGCGCACGTGCGCTGGCGCGATTGCCACTGGCAGTGGCTCGCGCAGCTCCACTGCATCGTGTTCTGGTTCAGTCCGTTCGCATGGTGGCTGCGTCACAGGCTCGCCGTCCTCGCGGAGGCAACCAGCGACGACGCGGTCCTCTCGGCCGGTCATGATCCCGTCGCGTACTCCGAACTACTGCTCGCATTCGCCCGTCACCCAGATCGAAGGAGAGTCGCCATGTCCGCATCCGGCCCCGAGATTTCCTCGCGCATCGAGCGCATCCTGTCGCGCGCGCCGCCGTCCCG
>DASYKM010000247.1:0-2960 GCA_035995425.1 Steroidobacteraceae bacterium | reverse complement strand
CGCTGCCGGCTTACGTCGCGTCGTTCTCCAAGCCCTCGATCGAACTTGCGGCGCGGCTCGGCTGCGGGCTGATCGTCGCGCCGTTCGCCGCCGCGATGAGCTTCGGCGGGCTCAAGCAGGTGGCGGACCTCTACCACGAGAGCTGCGCCAGGTTCGGTACCAAACCGGGCCGGCTGATGTGCAGCTACTTCACGCACTTCGCCGACAACAAGCAGCAGGAGGATGCGCAGCGCGCGCGGCAGATCCGCTACTACAAGGAATGCATCATTCCGGCGTTCCCGGGCGACCCGAAGACCGCGCCGCCGAGCTATCGCTATTTCATCGAGATGGTGGAGCGCCTGCGCAACGTGAAGCCCGAGGATCTCACCGAGAACTCGGTTCTGATCGGTTCGCCCGCGCGCGTCACCGAGACCCTGAAGAAGGTCGAGGCGGCCGGGTTCTCCGAGGTCATCCTCTATTTCAACGTCGGCCTGAAGCCGCACCCGCAGGTGAAGGAGGAGATGGACCGCTTCATGCGCGAGGTCGCACCGCAATTCGAAGGATTGCATCGCCAACGCCCGGCGGCGTGAGTGAACCGTAGATTCCATGGGGCGGTGAGCGCGCAACCGATAGGTTTGGGTTTGCACACTCGAACCATCGGAGACGTCAGATGCAAGCACCCAACGTATGCACGCCCACCGTCGGGCATATTGGCACGATTTTCGTTGCAATCGAACTGAGCCAGAAGAGCTGGCTCGTGACGATACACAGCCCTGATCGGGACCGGATATCCCGTCATAAGCTCACCGGCGGCGATCACGCCGGATTGCTCGGGTTGCTCGAGAGCATCCGCACCCGCGCGAGCCATAAGCTCGGATCGGCACCGGCGATCGTGAGCTGCTACGAGGCGGGCTACGATGGGTTCTGGCTGCACCGCCTTCTGACGGCAGCGGGGATCCGGAGCCATGTGTTCGACCCTGCGAGCATTGCGGTTGAGCAGCGCGGCCGGCGGGCGAAGACCGACCGGATCGATGGCGAGCTGTTGCTGCGCACCTTGATGGCCTACTGCCGCGGTGAGCCGCGGGTGGTGCGGATCGTGCGTGTGCCGAGCCCTGACCAGGAGGACACGCGTCGCACGACACGCGAGCGCGATCGGCTGGTCAAGGAACAGGGCGCCCACACCAACCGGATCAAAGCGCTGCTGCGGCTTCATGGCCTGGCGGTCGGCAGTCCGCGCCGGCGCGACTGGCTGAAGTGGCTTTCTGCGCAACGCGATTGGCAGGGCCAGGCGGTCCCGCAGCAAATCAAGGCCGAGATCGAGCGCGAACACGCACGGCTGATGCTGGTGCGCGAGCAACTGACGGCGCTCGAGCAGCAATCCGCACAAGCCGACCCCACGCCTGCGGCGGCCGAGATGGCGCGGCGCCGGGATATCCTGTTCAAGTTGAAGGCGCTCGGCCCGGCGTTTTCCGGAACGCTGACCAACGAGGTGTTCTACAAGGACTTCGACAATCGTCGACAGGTTGGCGCCTATGTCGGACTGGCGCCGAGCCCCTGGCAAAGCGGAGGCACCGATCGCGAGCAAGGGATCAGCAAGGCTGGTAACCCGCGCGCGCGCCTCGCGGCGGTCGAACTGGCCTGGCTGTGGCTTCGCCATCAGCCGAACAGCGCGCTCACACGCTGGTTCCTCGCGCGCACCGTCAAGGCGAGCAAGCGGATCAAACGCATCGCCATCGTCGCCCTGGCGCGCAAGCTGCTGGTGGCGCTGTGGCGCTATCTCACGACCGGCCTGGTGCCGGTTGGCGCAGTGCTCAAGCCGGTGGAGGTATAACCGCTCAACCAACGCGTCGCGCCGCGGCTTGCCGCGGTCAGCGCGGGATGGATGATGACCGTGCCGCCCTAGGGCCGACATGACAGTCGCCGTTTTCGTAGATGGGTCTCATCCTCATGGCTTCCTCGCCGCAAGCATGCGGAATGTGGGTACGGACGATGATCCGACCGGATATGAGGTGATGCAGTGAGCTGCTGCATAGTTCGCCGGAAGCCAGTCCCAGCGCGCCTCGAGCGCGGCGACACGCTACGCTACGCATGGCTCCGCGCGCCGCCGCGCTCGGCGTGCACGCGAACTAACCCCAAGCCCCAATCGGGATGCTTGACTCAAGAAGCCCCATATGAGGGCGGGCAAAGCGCGAAGCGCGTGCCCGCGCCGATATCGGCGGGCACGCGTGGCTTTGCCTGTCCTACGATTTGCTTTCGCTACCTAGCGCGCGCGTCCTCGTTCGAGCAGTGCCAGCACGCGCGGCGGCAACGCCAGGCGTTGTGCATGCTCGTGCCCGAGCGATGACATCTTGTCCCACGTCTTGGCCAGAATGCCCGCAAGCTTGTCGTCGTCGGTCTTCTGCATGAAGGCTTCGAGATAGAATTCAAGGAAGACGATGCAGGCGACGTCTTCCAGTGCCTGTGCCTCGGGGTCGCGCTTGAGCCGTTCCTTGCGCACCAGCGCACCGACCCGCGCGATATCGTCGGCGCCGTACCCGGCTGCCTGCATGATCTCGCCGACGCGCCTGGCATGAAAGGCCTTGAGGTCCTGGCGCCACTGCAGGTAGCCGGCGCGGCCCTCGGGGTAGGATTTGCGCGGGCTGGTCCAGCGTTCGATGTGCTGGCCGCGCACGGCGAGCTTGAGGTGGGCCGATGCCGCCGGCGCCATGCGCGACAACGCTTCGCTCATGCGCCGTCCGTAAACGAGCTCAGCCGCCGCGCGCTGCCCGTCGACCTCCACGGTATTGGGATCGCGCGCATTCGCCGCGTCGATACCGGCAATCGCCGCGATCAGCATTTCCTTCCCGCCTTCCATCGTCATGACCTCGTGTGCCGCCGCGCCGTTCATGCGTCGCATCGACGGGATGATCCGATCAAGCGCCTGCCGCAACCGCCAATTTCTCGATCGATCTCAATCCGAGCCGCTTGCGCCAATGAATTTG
>DASYKM010000246.1:0-14097 GCA_035995425.1 Steroidobacteraceae bacterium | reverse complement strand
TTCAGCTTGCGCCACTTCGCGAATTCGACCAGGTCCGACACGCCGGCCACGGACACCGAGCATTTGTAGAGATTGGGAGTCAGCGCCGCACCAGACAGCGCCGCATAGCCTCCGTATGAGGCCCCCACGATGCACACGCGTCCCAGATCGACGACGCCGCGATCGACCAGATCCTTGAGCGCGTCAGTGATGTCGTCCTGCATCTTGCCGCCCCATTCGCCGTAGCCGCTCTCGGCGAAGGCCTTGCCAAAGCCGCTGGAACCGCGGAAGTTAGGCTGGAAAACCGCATACCCGCGCGACACGAAATACTGCACCCAGCGATCGTAGGTGAGCTGGTCACGCATCTCGGGGCCGCCGTGCGGAAACATCACCAGTGGCGGCCGAGTGCCCGCGGGCACATTCGGCGGCGTCGTGAAATAGCCGGTGAGCGCGCGCCCGTCGCGCGCCCGATAACTGACGACGGTAGTCAGCGGCAGTGCCTTGTTGGCGAGCGTGTCGCGCACCGGCCCGATGTACTCGACACTGCGCTTTGCCGGCAGGTAGTAATAGAAGGCCGGCGGTGCGCGCGGCCCTTCGACATAGAGAATATAGGCTTCGCCGTGCTCCGAGGCATCATAGATGGAGACGCTCGCGGAATCCTCGAAGTACTTGCGCAGCGCATTCATGTGGCTGTTGAGTTTGGGGTCGCTGAATTCGCAAACGAGGACATGGGCGACGTGGCAGTAGTGATAGAGCCGGCCGTCGCGGGCGACGAACCCGGAGGTGAGGTCGTACTGCGGGTCTTCGATCACCGGGTCGCCGTAGCGATTGTTCTCGAGATCGTATAGATAGATTCCGACGCGATCACGGCCCTGCGGACGCGCGAGCACGTAGAACTTGCCCGGTTGATCCGACGGTCCGACGAGTTGGAAGTCATCACCCTCCTTGATCTCGCGAATCCGCTTGCTCATGAACTCCTTCCATTTCTCGCCATCCTTGCGAAAGAAATGTATGGCGCCGTTGGAGTAGGTCATGCGAACCACTGGGTTTCCCGAGAGGTCGAGCCACCAGCCGAGAACGCTGAACGTGGGTGTTTCCAGCCTCGTGCCGCGCCCGGATTCCAGATCGACCTTGTACAAGGTGTTGCCGTAGGAGCTGCCGATCATCATGAGAATGTGCGTGGGATCCTGCGGCAGGAAGCTGCCAATGGAACCCAGGTCGAAGGCGCCCGCCATCTCCGCGATACGTTCTTCGCCGAGCAATACGGTGACCCTGGAGCCATCGCGATCGATGGCGAAAAGTCGATCGCCGTACACCGCGAGATCCGCGCCCTTCAGCCTGGTCGCGCCTTCAGCGCGACGGCCCGTGAGCCGCAGCAGCAGTCGCTCGTCGGTCTTCCAGTAGACGCTCGTCATGTGAGTCGTGATGTTCTTCGACGCATCCGAGAAGCCGACGCGCTGGATCACCTTGCGCTGACCATCCTCGAGGTCGAAGACCATGAGCAGATCATCTTTCTCACGGCGGACGATCGCCGCCATGTGCTTGCCCGACGGCGACATCGCCGCATCGATGGTCGATCGCTCCGAGAAGAGCTCTTCGAGCGTGGGCGGCGCCTTGATGGCGCCGCTCGATCGGCTTTCGTCGGCGCGCGCGGCAGCGGCGGACAGGCACAGCAGCGCACACAGCAGTTTGAACAAATCCCCGCCCTCCCGATGGCGATCGTTTGTCCGAATTCTATGCGCTGCCGACGCGCCGTTCGAGCGCGATCCGCGCGATTTCAAAGCCGCGCCGGAAATCGCGAATATGCTTGGCCATCCACTCCTCGGCTTGCGCCGCATTGCCCGCGCGTATGGCCGCCACCAGGCGCTTCTGCGCATCGGCGATGCGCGCGCGCGCCTGCGGCACCTTGTCGATCATGGCGCCGAGCGAGGGCACCAGCAGCTGCACCAGCGGCTCATGGGCGAGCATGAAGACGCCGTTGTGCGTGGCCTCGCCGATGGCGCTGAAGAATTCTGCGGTTTGCTCGACCGCGCCGCGGGTATCGGGCTCATCGGCAAACCGCGCGAGGATGGCATTGAGCCGGATGAGGTCCTTCGGTTTGCGGTGCCGGGCGGCCGCTGCCGCGATCGGCGGCTCGAGCGCGGTCAGTGCCTCCCACACGTCGTGATAGCTCACGTCGTGGAGGGCGAGGGCGCGCGACACGCCCGCGGCGACATCGCCGCGTTCCGGCCGCGTGACCATCATGAGTTTCGAGCCGCGTTCGCGTTTGAGAACGCCATTGGTTTCGAGCTCGCGCAGCGCTTCGCGCACCGTGCCGCGATGCACGCCGAACTGGCGCGCCAGCTCAATCTCCGGCGGCAGCCGGTCGCCGGCGGCGATGGAGCGGTCGGTGATGCGCTCGAGCAGCACGGCCGCCACCTTGCGATAGGCGGGCTCGATCCGGATGCGCTCGAACTCGAGCGGCGCGGCGGTCTCGGTAGATAGAGGTTTCCGGCGCGAGGTCGATGCCTTCACGCGGTGGCCTCATACAGCTCGCGGCCGATGAGCATGCGGCGGATCTCCTGCGTGCCGGCACCGATCTCATAGAGCTTGGCGTCGCGCAGCAGGCGTCCGGCGGCGTAGTCGTTGATGTAGCCGTTGCCGCCCAGCGCCTGGATGGCCTGCAGGCAACTCTGCGTGGCCTGTTCCGCGCCGAAGAGAATCGCCGCCGCGGCGTCCTGGCGCGAGCAGCGGCCGGCGTCACAGGCGCGGCCAATGGCGTATGAATAGGCGCGCGCCGCGTTCAGCGCGGCGTACATGTCGGCCACCTTGGCCTGCATGACTCCAAAGGTGCCGATGGCCGCGCCGAACTGCTTGCGTTCATGGATGTACGGCAGCACCAGGTCGAGCGCCGCGGCCATGAGGCCCAACGGACCACCTCCCAGCACGGCCCTTTCATAGTCGAGGCCCTTCATGAGCACGCCGACGCCGCCATTCAACTGGCCTAACATGTTTTCCGCCGGCACCCGGCAGTTGTCGAACACCAGCTCGCTGGTGGAGGAGCCACGCATGCCAAATTTGTCGAGCTTCTGCGCCGAGGAAAAACCGGCATAGCCTTTTTCCACGATGAACGCGGTGATGCCGCGCGGCCCCGCGGCCGGGTCGGTCTTGGCGTACACGATGACCATGTCCGCGTCCGGGCCGTTGGTGATCCACATCTTGTTGCCGGTGAGGGCGTACCCATCGCCCCGCTTATCGTTGATATTTTGGGCACGCAGCTGCATGCCGACGACGTCGGAGCCGGCGCCGGGCTCGCTCATGGCCAGCGCGCCGACGTGCTCGCCGGAAACCAGCTTGGGTAGATAGCGATCGCGCTGCGCGTCGTTGCCGTTGAGCACCAGCTGGTTCATGCACAGGTTGGAGTGCGCGCCATAGGAGAGGCCCACCGAACCCGAGGCCCGCGAGATCTCTTCCATGACGACGATGTGCGCGAGGTAACCGAGATTGGCGCCGCCCCAACGCTCGGGCACCGTGACGCCGAGCAGGCCCGCCGCCCCGAGCTCCGGCCACAAGTCGCGCGGGAACTCGTTGCTGCGATCGATCTCCTCCGCGCGCGGCGCGATGCGCTCGCGCGAAAAGCGCCTGGCCTGCTGGCGCACCTCATCGATGACCTCGCCCAGGCCGAAGTCGAAATCGCAGCGGTCGAACTTACTCATGTTTTTGGCTCATTCTTGGGCGCATGGCGCTTGCCTTCAAATGTATGGTTGTACTATTGTCCGACAATCATGCCGCTGCTCGAATCCAAAGTCGATAGGAAAAGCGCCGAATTCGCCGCGAACGATGCGGCGTTGCGCGCTTTGGTGGCTGAATTACGCACCCGCCAGGCAAGAGTGGCGCTGGGAGGCGGAGAGGCGGCACGGGCCAAGCACCTGGGCCGCGGCAAATTGCTGCCCCGCGATCGCGTGGAGATGCTGCTCGACCCGGGCGCGCCATTCCTCGAGCTGTCGCCGCTGGCCGCCTTCGGCATGTACGGCGATGAGTCGCCGGGCGCGGGCATCATCACCGGCATCGGGCGCATCGCCGGTCGCGAATGCCTGGTGGTGTGCAACGACCCGACCGTGAAAGGCGGCACTTACTACCCGGTTTCCATCAAGAAGCATCTGCGCGCGCAACGCGTCGCCGAAGAAAACCGCTTGCCCTGCGTGTACCTGGTGGACTCGGGCGGTGCGCACCTGCCGAGCCAGGACGAAGTGTTTCCCGACGCCGATCACTTCGGCCGCATCTTCTACAACCAGGCCAACATGTCCGCGGCCGCCATCCCGCAGATCGCCGTGGTGATGGGCTCCTGCACCGCCGGTGGCGCCTACGTGCCGGCCATGAGCGACGAGTCCATCATCGTGCGCAATCAGGGCACCATCTTTCTCGGCGGCCCGCCGCTGGTGAAGGCTGCGACCGGCGAAGTGGTGACGGCCGAAGAGCTGGGCGGTGGTGAGGTGCACGCGCGGATCTCGGGCGTGGTCGACCACCTCGCCGAGAATGACAGCCACGCGCTCGGAATTGCCCGGCGCATCATCGGCAGCCTGCCGCCCGACCCAGAGGCGGTGCCGGGAAGAGGTTCTCGGGGTTCAGGCGAATTCGCCGCGCCCAAGTATCCGGCCGAAGATCTCTATGGCCTCATTCCCGCCGACACGCGCAAGCCCTACGACGCGCGCGAGGTCATCGCGCGCCTCATCGACGGCAGCGACTTCGACGAGTGGAAAGCGCGCTTCGGCTCGACGCTGGTCACGGGTTTTGCGCGAATCCACGGCATGCCCGTCGGCATCCTGGCTAACAACGGCATTCTGTTCTCCGAGTCCGCGCAGAAGGGCGCACACTTCATCGAGCTGTGTTGCCAGCGGCGCGTGCCGCTGGTGTTCCTGCAGAACATCACCGGCTTCATGGTCGGCAAGAAATATGAGAACGAAGGCATCGCCCGTCACGGAGCCAAGATGGTTACAGCGGTTGCGTGCGCGCGCGTGCCCAAGTTCACGGTGATCGTGGGTGGGAGCTTCGGTGCGGGCAACTACGGCATGTGCGGTCGTGCCTACGCGCCGCGTTTCCTGTGGACCTGGCCGAACTCGCGCATCAGCGTCATGGGCGGCGAGCAGGCGGCCAACGTCATGGCGACCGTGCGCCGCGATTCAATCGAGGCGAAGGGCGGCGCATGGAGCGTCGAGGAAGAGGCCGCCTTCAAGGCGCCGATCCGCGCGCAGTACGAGACCCAAGGCAATCCCTATTACGCCACGGCGCGGCTCTGGGACGATGGCGTCATAGATCCAGTGGACACGCGCATGTGCCTCGCACTCGGACTCGCCGTCGCCCTCAAGCAACCCGTGCCCGAGACGCGCTTCGGCGTGTTCCGAATGTAATGGCTGACTATCAGCATATCGATGTGGAGCAACGCGGTGCGGTGCGCTGGCTGTGGCTCAACCGGCCGGAGGTGCGCAACGCCATCAACGATGCGCTGATCGCTGACATTGCCGCTGCATTCGCCGACATCGAAACCTCGGCCGAGACGCGCGTGGTCGTGGTTGGCGCGCGCGGACCGGTGTTCTGCGCCGGCGCGGATCTCAACTACATGCGCTCGATGGCCGCCTTCGGTCATGCCGAGAACCACGCCGATGCACTGAAAGTCGCGCGCATGTTCCACGCGATGCATTCCTGCTCCAGGCCCGTGATCGCGCGAGTTCATGGCGATGCCTTCGGTGGCGGTGTGGGACTGGCGGCGGCCTGCGATGTCGTGGTGGCTGCCGAAGCGGCGCACTTCGCATTGTCCGAAGTGAAGCTCGGCATCGTCGCCGCCACCATCTCGCCGCACCTGGTCCGCGCCATGGGTGCGCGCCAGGCCGCGCGCTACATGCTGACCGCCGAAAAGTTTTCGGCAACGCAGGCACGGGCGTTGGGGCTGGTGCACGAGGTGACACTCTCGGACGGCCTCGACCGTGAAGTCGACCGGTTCGTGCATCATTTGCTTGGCGCGAGCCCGACGGCGCTGGCAGCTACCAAGCGTCTGTTGGCCGACGTGGTCGAAGCGCCGATGGACGATGTGCTGCTGGCCGCGACGGCGAAATGCATTGCCGACGCGCGCGTTTCGCCCGAGGGGCGCGAAGGCATCGCCGCGTTTCTCGAAAAACGCGCGCCCTTGTGGGCACCCAAGCCTTCTTTGGATCCAAAGAAGTAATCCAGGAATGTTCGCCAAACTGCTGATCGCCAACCGGGGCGAGATTGCCTGTCGCGTCGCGCGAACCGCGCGCCGCCTGGGAATTCGCACCGTGGCGGTATTTTCCGACGCCGATGCGCAGGCGGCGCACGTCGCGGCCTGCGATGAAGCCGTGCACATCGGTGGCCCGCGCCCGCAGGAAAGTTATCTGCGCGGCGAGGTCATTCTCGAAGCCGCGCACCGCACCGGAGCCGAGGCCATCCACCCCGGCTATGGATTTCTCTCGGAGAACGCGGAATTCGCCGCGGCCTGTGCAAAGGCGGGAATCGTCTTCGTCGGTCCATCGCCGCGGGCGATCGCGGCCATGGGATCGAAGTCCGCGGCCAAGGCGCTCATGAAAAAGGCCGGAGTGCCGCTCACTCCCGGCTATCACGGCGAAGTACAGGAAGTCGGCTTTCTGCTCGAACAGGCGAAGGGCATCGGTTTTCCCGTGCTCATCAAGGCGGTGTCCGGTGGGGGCGGCAAAGGCATGCGCCGGGTGGACGATGCCGGCGAATTTCCCGCCGCGCTTGCGAGCTGCCAGCGCGAAGCCGCCGCCAGTTTCAAGGACGATCGCGTACTCATCGAAAAATACCTGACCAGCGCGCGGCACATCGAAGTGCAGGTGTTCGGTGACAATCACGGCAACGCCGTCTATCTATTCGAGCGCGACTGCTCGGTGCAGCGGCGGCATCAGAAGGTGATCGAGGAGGCGCCGGCGCCGCGCATGACGGCCGAGCGCCGCCGCCAGATGGGCGAAGCGGCGGTTGCCGCGGCCCGCGCCGTCAACTACAGCGGTGCCGGCACCGTGGAATTCATCGTCGAAGGCGATGCGTTCTTTTTCATGGAAATGAACACGCGTTTGCAGGTGGAGCATCCGGTTACTGAAATGATCACCGGGCTCGACCTGGTGGAGTGGCAGCTGCTGGTGGCTTCGGGCTCGCCGCTGCCGCGCAAACAAGCTGAGCTCGAGATCTGCGGACACGCGATCGAAGCGCGGATCTACGCGGAAGACCCGGCGCGGGAGTTCCTGCCGTCGATCGGTCGGCTGGAACACCTGGCGACGCCGGCCGAAGGCGGCGACTTGCGCATCGACACCGGTGTGCGGCAGGGCGACGAAATCACTCCCTTCTATGATCCGATGATCGCCAAGCTCATCGTGCATGGCGCCAGCCGCGAGCAGGCAGTGTCGCGCATGCGCGCGGCACTGGAGCAGTACGAGATCGTGGGCGTCAGCACGAATGTGGAGTTCCTGCATCGGCTCATGAGCGCGCCGTCGTTCGTGGAAGGGCGCGTCGATACCGCGCTCATCGAACGTGAACGCGCGCACCTGCTGCCGCCCGCGGTCGAGCCCGCCGACGCGGACTGGGAATTGGCGGCGCGCACCACGCTTCGTGGCGTTCAGCCGGACGGATCACCGTGGAGCGACGCAGCCGGCTGGCGCCTCGGATCGCGGGCGCAGCGCGAGGTGCGGTTGCGCTCGCAGGAATGGGAGCGAACGGTACGAATCGACTTCGCGCGGCGCGCGCCCGACGCAGGTCGCGCGTTCCGTGCTCAGGACACGATTCACATGTTTCGCGCCGGGGAGCATCGCGTTTTCCGCGCCGAGGAACCCTATCTACCGACTGGGGAAGGCGCCGATCGCCATGGCGGCCTCACCGCGCCGATGCCGGGGCGCATCATCGCCGTGCTGGTGAAGGACGGCGACCAGGTCGCGCGCGGCGCGCCGCTCATCGTCATGGAAGCCATGAAGATGGAGCATACGATTACCGCGCCCGCCGCCGCCGTGGTCGAAAAGGTGCTTTGCGCGATCGGCGAGCAGGTGAAAGAGGGCGCCGAACTGCTCAGACTGGTTTGAGGACATTTCGAGCGGTCGGATATGTCCTTACGCTGTTGAGCGCGAACGGACTACGCAAGTCCGAGAGTTGTCGGCTGCCTCGGGCGTCGCCTGGCGTGCAATCTGCGTCTGGTCGCGGTCGATGCTACGCCGGTACCTTCATGCACATATCGCCACACGCAGATGATGCCCGTACGGCTACCAAGCGTCGGGCTGCCGCCAACGGCGCGCTTCGATGCCGCCGAAAATTTCTGCACTTTTTCCCGGGCGGTTTCCGAGACTCCACTTATCTTGAGTGGGAGCGCGACTACAAGTGGGAAACCCACAAGCGCTGGGACCGGGCGCTTGGCAAGCGCGAATATCGCGCGCTGCTCGCCGCGGGCGCACATGCGGAGGTAGCCGCGCGAGCGGTACGCATCGAGCAGCAATCGCGGCACAGCATGATCTTTTCGTTCGAGAAGATGGCGCTGCGCGATGCGATCAGGGTGCCAGCCGGCGCACGCGCGTTCGCGGAAGGCCTGTACGCATTTCTATACGGCGGCGGCGCCCTCGAACGGCGCTTCGAGGAATGGGTGGATGTCGTGGCTGGGCTGCCACGCAAGCAGACGCGCGTGCTGACGTGGCCGTTGGTGACGGTCTTCGGCTTCATCGCTCAGCCCAGGACGCACGTCTTTCTCAAGCCGACGGTGACGCGGGCCGCGGCCGGGATGTATGGATTCAATTTCCACTACGCGTCGCGCCCGAGCTTTGAAACCTATGCCGCTCTGCTGGAATTCGCTGCGCGAGTGCGGGGCGATCAGCGCAGCCTGATGCCGCGCGACATGATCGATATTCAATCGTTCATCTGGGTGCAAGGCTCGGACGAATATAGCTAACTATTCGGGAATTCGAGCATCGCATCCTGCACGCTCGCGGCCTTGCCGGCCGCGAACGTCGCGCCCGCGCCGCCACCGGCGTACACGAAACCAATGATGTGATCGTCCGCCGCCAGGCCCAAAGCCTTCTTCACTTCGGTATCGTAGGCCGCCTCGCCGGTCTTCCACGCCGCGGCGTAACCCAGCGCATGCAGCCCCAGCAGGATGTTCTGCGCCGCGGCACCGGCGGCTAACAATTGCTCGATGGCTGGAATCTTGGTGCCCGGCACGATGCGGGCGGCCACGACGATGATGAGCGGCGCGCGCAGCGCCTTGTCGCGTTCGCGCTGCACGTCGCCCTCGCTCAAGCCGGGGACGCGGCGTAACGCGGATGCCGCCAGCAGCTCGCCGAACTTCCGGCGCCGATCGCCTTCGATGAGCATGAAGCGCCACGGGCGCAGTCGCCCATGATCGGGCGCGCGCACGGCCGCCTCCAGGACGGTTGCGAGGTGCTCCTTCGAGGGTGCGGTTTCGCCGTAGGTCTTAGCGGTGCTGCGCGTGTTGAGCGCTTCGAGTGCGTCCATATGAGGCGTATCTGGTCTAAACGAGTGAATGGTAGACGTTCTGCACGTCGTCGTTCTGTTCGAGCGCGTCAATCAGCTCGAGTACCTCGGTGGCTTGCGCCTCGGGTAGCTCGACCGGCGTGGTGCAGATGTACTCGTGCGCTGCCGACAGCGGATGAATGCCACGCTTTTCGAGCGCTTCCTGCATCGGGCCGAAGTCCGGAAACAGGCAGCGCGCCACGATCTGCGGCTCGCCTTTCTCGCCGACGCTGTCGCCCATCTCATCGAGACCATGATCGATCAGGTACAACTCGAGGTCGTCGTGATCGATGCCTTCGGGATTCAGCCTGAACACGCCCATCTTGCGGAACTGGAACGCCACGCTGCCGGTGGTACCGAGATTGCCGCCGCCCTTCGAGAAGATGGCGCGCACCTGCGCCACGGTGCGCGTTGGGTTGTCAGTGGCCGCTTCGACGATGACGGCGACGCCATGCGGCGCGTAACCCTCGTAGATGATCTGTTCGTAGGCCGCCGCATCCTTGCCCGACGCTCGCTTGATGGCGGCCTCGACCTTGTCCTTGGGCATGTTGAGGTTGCGGCTGTTCTGCACCGCGCGGCGCAGCGCCGGATTGGAATTCGGATCGCTGCCGCCGGCCTTGACGGCCATGTTGATGTCTTTGGAGATGCGCGCGAACTGTTTGGCCATGCGGTCCCAGCGCGCGAACATCGTGTGTTTTCGTACTTCGAAGATTCTGCCCATAAGGCGCGAATTCTGGCAGCAACGCGGGGAATGGCAAGGTGAAAGCGGTTGCTGAGAGGATCAATGCGCGGGCTGGGAGGCGGGGACGTCACGCACGGGGATGTTGATGTTGCACACGTCGGTGTGGTGCGCGGGAACGAGGAACCACTCTTCGCGGCGATTGCGGCGCGCTTCCACGTAGTGCGTGAACAACGGCGTGTCGGTGCGCAGGACTTCGATGGCGCTGCGCTCGGCTTCGGGAACGTCGGAAGCGAGGCGGATGGACTTGATGGGTGTGCGCTGCTCGGATTTCTCGTAGAAGCCCATCGGTGCCGGTCCGCGCGGCAGCGACGACAACAACTCGACGCCGCGCAGCACGCGGCCGACGGTGACGATGTTTCGATCCAGGTGCCGCGGTGCCTGGCCGATTACCGTGTAGAGCTCGGCACCGCTGCCGGTGTCGGGCCAGCCACCCCGACCCACGCCCACAACTCCATAACAATGAATGAGCCACGCCTGTCCCGAGGGTTTGCGCTCGACACCGGCGGGAAATCCATCGATCCATCCGGCCTCGGGCGCATAGCCATCCGGGTCGGGTAGTTTGATCAGTGGCAGACCCTTCCCCCAGGCGATCACGGTCTCGTCGCCGATCTTGCGCCCGGCGTTCTCGTTGGAACGCTTCTCATCCGGGTCGCCCCATTGCACGACATAGTTGTCCTGCACGCGTATCACCGCCAGGCCGTCGAAGTATTTCTCGGCGACAAGCCGCTTGATGTTGGCGACGTGCAGCGGCGCGAATCGGGGTGCCAGCTCGATGATGACGCGGCCGCCGGCCAACTCCATATATAGGGTGTTCGCCGGGTCGGGGCGGCGCCAGTCCTCCGGCTTCGCCGAGTTCATGACCTGCTCGGTGGTCGGCGGCTTGTCGCGATCGCTCGGGCCGATGGCGAACGCCGCGCCGGCCGCGAGAAAACTCAAGCAGGCGAGTCGGGCGCGCCTCATGGTTCGTGCTTGTGCACGCCGATGCGCAGCGACTTGGTGGCGATCCGCACTTCGATGAGGAACATGAAGAACGCGGTCGTCAGCGAGACCATCGATGCCACGAACATGATGGCGATGATGCCGCCGACGCTCATGGGGGTGAATTCGCTGGCAAACAGCAGGGTCACCACCAGCGCCGTGAACAATGCCGATACCGTGGACAAAGCGATGGCGCTGTTGATGTAACGCGCACGCCGCAGGATGAACCGCAGGTCTTCGTCGATGTGCGCGAGCTTCTTTTCGTTCGACGTGGATTCACGCTGGGTTTCGAGCGTGCGCGCCCGGTCGACGATGCGCGCCAGCCGCTGCGTGAGCATGCTGAGCGTGATGCCCACGCCCGAGATCAGGAACACCGGACCCAGCGCCAGCTGGATGAGGTGGGCCACATTTTCGGTTTGCAGGTCGACGCCGGTCATGGGGCGCAAGTGTGCCACAGGCGCCCCTTCGTGATCGCGGAACTCGGCCGGCGCGGCGGAGATGCCTGGTACACCTGGCCCGGCAACACCTTCGCATGAGAGCGCAGCATGGCTGGCCGTCCTGCTATTCTTGTGCGGTCGGCGCGCGATGAACTCCCGCGCCGGCGTGCGGACTAACTAGCCGGGGTAGACATCCATGATCCGGACCATCATCTTTTCCGTGGCACTCATCCTGGCCGCCGCGGTCCTCGGATTCCAGGTCAAGCAGGTCGGCGGCGGGCGCGAGTCCATCTCCGTCAAGGGGCTGGCCGAAAAGCCCATCAAGGCGGATCGCGCGGAATGGACCATTCACCTGCAGGTCAAGGGTCCCACCATTGCCGAGGCGCTCGGCAGGCTGCGCAAGGAAAAGCCGGCACTCGATCAATTCCTGGCCACCGCCGGATTCGATGCGGCTGCGCTCGAGGAATCGAACGAGTCCGCCGAGCCCAACTTCGAGGAAGTCGAGGGACGCAACGGCAACATGCGCTCGGTGCAGGAGGGGCACGTCGCGCGCCAGGCGATCACCATCAACACGGCCGACATCGCCAAGATCATTGCGGCGGCCAAGGGCATCGTCCAGTTCGAGGCCGACGGTCACCCCGTGACTTATGGTGCGCCGCAATTCCTGGTGTCGAACCTGGAGGAAGTGAAGATGTCGCTGATCGGCGCGGCCATGCAGAACTCACGCCTGCGCGCGGCGGAATTCGCCAAGAACGGCGATGTGCGGGTGGGATCGATGCGCTCGGCATCCCAGGGCGCGTTCTACATCCTTCCGGCCAGCGCCAACGCGGACGTCAGCGACTGGGGTGGCACCTACGACAAGACCACGGTCGACAAGATCGCGCGCGTCGTGGTCACGGTCGACTACGGCATCCGCTAGCGGCCGGCGCCGGCACGGCGACTCATGATGCGCCGCGCCACGGTTTCATCGGGCTAGCTACTAGGCCGATAGCCGAAAATCACGCGTCAAACTACCTTCGCGCCGGCGCGAAAAATGCCGTTGCGCGCGCCGCGCGCACTGGCTAACTTGTCCTGCCGCGCAGTTCCGCGCGGTCTCGATAATCGAAACATGGAGGTCAATCGTGAACACGTTAAAGAAGGGGCTGTTTGCGGGATTGCTGTTTGCCGGCGCGGCTGCCGCGCAGGCGGGAGTGCAGATAAGCGACATGGAGTTGCACGCCTACGGATGGTCGCCGCCCACGTATGCGTTCTATCACCTGAGCAATACCGGCGACATCTATACGAACAGTGATGCATGGGGCGACTACTCGTCCGTGGACGCCGGCGACTGGCTCGCGCCCAAGTCCGGGATGTCAGACTACCAGGTGCGTTTTTCGGGTCAGTGGGGAGATTGCCAGGGCACCTTCGGCACCTGGATCACCATGACGAGCAACGCACTCGCGTTGGCTTACGTCTCGGCACCGTATGAGAACGTGAATACGTTCTGCAGTTTCACGGTGGAGATCAGGGCGGTGGCCAACCCGTCGGTGATCCTCGATTCAGCCAGCATCTGGCTCAACGCCAACACGGGGGTCTGAAGCGTACGAACCGCAGGGTTCGCGGCCAAGCCCGATCAAAGCATCAGCTCTGCACCGGGCTCAACCGTGACTCGATCCTCGTTGATCGCGTTGGCGAGCTGACGCCGGAGCTCGAGTCGATCCACGTTGCGCATGCCCGCCGCCGCGGCCGCGAATTCCGTCGCATCCTGCCGCGTCAGCGTGCCGGCGCCGATGGCCCGTTGCACGATGCCGCCGGCAGACTCGGCGGCGCGCTGTTGCTCGACGCTCGCGGCCGCCACGCGCGCCGCGGCCGGCGGTGTTTCCACCGTCGGCCGCGCGTCCGTGGCGGCGGGTCTCGTACCCGTCGCATCAGGGAGGCGCTGTTCGATCGCGAACAGCCGCTGGTCAATCCGTTCGAGCTGTCGCACAAAAGCGGCCCGATCAATTGCCCCCATTTCTCCAGCTCCATCGTCTGTGGGCGTCGGCCGACGAACTACCAGTCCGACAGCGATGCCCGCGATGACAGCACCGAACGTAAACCAAGTCAGATTTCCGCGCGGCACCGACATGCGCTAGCGCTTGGGCGCATTGGACGAGACGTTGAACACATGCACCCCGATGCATTGCGAGTCGGTGTTCCAACTGAAGCTGACGTAGCCGTCGCTCGGCAACGCCTCGATCACGGAGATCAGAAAGGTATTTCCCGTATTGCACAGCCGCGTGACGCCGGCGGCGTTACGAGCCGAGCACTGGGCGATCACGTCCAATTCGTCGCCGTGAATCACGCAAGCGATGTACTGGATTCCGTCGAACGAGTTACGCGCGCTTCCGAGCGCTCCGCCGGCCACACGATTGACCGTGTCGATGACAACGGGCAGATCTTTTCTGTCGCCGGCGTTGGCGCCGAATGCCG
>DASYKM010000245.1:0-64286 GCA_035995425.1 Steroidobacteraceae bacterium | reverse complement strand
TCGCAAAGACCTTCGGCTGGGGCGCGCGCTGCTCTCGCTCTTGCGTGAGGACGACGTCCTGCACGCAGGCGAGAACGAGCCCTACGCCATCAGCGACGACACCGACTACACAATACCCGTCCACGGTGAGGCGCGAGGGCTGCCTCACGTGGGCATCGAAATTCGTCAAGACCTCATCACCGACATGGCTGGCCAGCAAGACTGGGCGAGCCGGCTCGCTCAACTGCTCCCGCTGGCGGGCAAAGGAATTCCATGATTCTCATCCGCGCCGGCTATGAACTGATCTATGAATTTCCGCAGCCCACGCCGATGATCCTGACGCTGAACATCCACTACAGCCGGGCGTCCGATCTGGTGCGTCCCGACAATCTGATCACCATCCCTTCCGTGCCGGTGACGCAGTATCGCGATGGCTTTGGCAATTGGTGTTCGCGGCTGGTTGCGCCGCAGGGCACGCTCACATTGACCGCGGACGCCACCGTCCGGGATTCCGGATTTATGGAGCAAGCGCTTCCCAACACCTGGCAGCACAATGTGCAGGACCTGCCGGAGGAGACTCTGGTATTCCTGTTAGGCAGCCGCTACTGCGAGACGGATCGCTTGAGCGACATCGCGTGGAAACTGTTCTCGAATACGCCGCTCGGCTGGCCGCGCGTGCAGGCGATCTGCGATTTCGTGCACAACCACATCGTCTTCGGATACGAGCACGCCAGCCCCATGAAGACGGCGTTCGACGCCTTCAACGAGCGGCGCGGTGTCTGCCGCGACTTCGCGCATCTGGCGATCGCGATGTGCCGTTGCATGAACATCCCGGCGCGCTACTGCACCGGATACCTGGGTGACATCGGCATGCCGCCGCCTTACACGCCCATGGACTTTTCCGGCTGGTTCGAGGCCTATCTAGGCGGCAACTGGCATACTTTCGATGCGCGCAACAATATCCCGCGAATTGGACGCATCCTGTTGGCGCGCGGGCGGGATGCCGCGGATGTGGCCATCAGCACGGCTTTCGGCGAGAACAAGTTGACCAGTTTCAGGGTGTGGACGGACCAGGCGAGCTGACGTGGCCGACTGGTTCTGCCGCCGAACTCACTGCCCCAATGCCTCCGCTAACAATGGCATCGCCTTCTCCCAGTCCCTCCTGACTGTCCGATCCGTCAGCCCGCGAAATACCGCATCTCCACCACCTGCACGAACCGCGGATCCACCCGCGCGAGCTCTTCGACGCCTCATGCACGCGCAATACCTGCTCAAGAAGGTGAACGCGATCCTCGACCGCGATTCGCTTGGCCGTCGCAAATCTCAAATAGCACTCGTGCACCAGCGTCGTCGTGTCCAGTGACGCCATGCGCCCGGCGGCCTGACGGCGGCCGCGAGCGAGCAGTCGCAATTCGTCATAGGTGATCTCGAATACGGACTGCAGCGCCCCTGCCTCTCCATTCTGCGCGCCGAGATTACATATGGCCGCCCCCAAGCCGCCCGATTGCATTCCCCTGTAGCGAATACACTTGCGCCAACAGAAGAACAAAGCGCACTTTCAAATCATATGACTCAACCCCGCACACACCTCTCCTCACTCGTCGCCTTGCTCCTCGTCGCCTGCGGTGGCGGCGGCGGCAGTGGCGGCAGCAGCCCCCCACCGCCCCCGCCCCCGTCCAACTCGCCCCCGCCGACCGTCGCGATTTCCGCGGACCTGGCCATGGTCTTCCCGAACACGAACGCGAACCTCACCTGGTCCTCGAGCGGCACGGCTTGCACGGCCACGGGCGGCTGGTCCGGCGCGAAAGCCGCGAGCGGTATCGAAACGGTTGGCCCGATCACGCAAAACACTACGTTCGGCATTTCCTGCACTTCCAACGGATCGGCCGCGGCGACGAGCTCGGTCACCATTGCTGCTTGGACGCAAGCGCCAGCGCCCGCGCCCACGGCGAGCAAAGTCACTTCGGATTTCGCCGGCACCACGCTGGACTTCTACCGGCTCGGCATTCACATCCGCGACATCACCTGGGACTCGACTCACTCTCTCTTCTACGCCGTGACCTGGCCGGACTCGTCCATCGCACCGAGCTCGTTGATCTCCATCGATCCGGTGACGCGCGCCACCGTGGTTCGGTCGCTGCCTCAAGATCCGTGGTGCGTAGCGGTGACGGCGGACGGCGCACTCTTGTACGTGGGCTACAAAACGAATGGCTTGATCGAGCGCTTCAGCGCCGCCGGCTTCATACGCGATCTATCTTTCAACTCCGGGAATGCCAACAGCTGGGTCTGGCAGATCGTTCCGTCACCAACCGCTTCCCACACTTTCGCGGCAAGCGTCAGCGACCGCGGAACGATTGCCGGCGAACCAAACGGTATCTTCATCGCGGACGACGCGGTCATCCGTCCCAACTCGTTGCACGGATACATCGTCAGCAGTGGTGGGGTCACCCTCCAGCTCTTCACGGTCGGCGACATCGAGTGGACGCCGGATGCCGCGCGAATCTACGCAGTGCTTCGCAGCAGTGGCCGTGGTGTCGTCGATCTTCCGGTGACTGCGCAGGGCGTCACCATCGCGCGCTATCTACCCTGGCCACTTGAAGCCGAAGTGGAGCTTCATGGGAACAAGATCTACTCGCGCGATGGACGAGTATTCGTTATCGACGGCGACATCCAGCAGCTGGGCCAGGCCGCTACCCCCGGCGGCGATCACTGGTGGATGCTCTCGAAAGGAAAGGTCTTCTCGTCCGATTTGCATCGCAACGGGGGTTTCCAGGACGGCACGACCATCTGGTCGGGGAATCCGGACACCTTCATCCCCATCGACTCGATCACCTTCAACGGTGCGGCGCTGGTCGCGCCGGAGAAAATACTGCCATGGGGCACCGATGGCCTCGCGATCGCGAACGCAACCGAGCTCGTCATTGCGCATGGTACGTTCGCGGCGGCTGGTGGTATTCCTGCCGCGTGGCCGGCGACGCTCCCGGTCGTCTACAACACATCGCGTCCTAACAGCGGTGAATTGACGGGAGTTCGCGTCCTGAGCCTGGGAGCTCGCGACATCGTTGCGAATCCGTGCGGCGACCTCTTCGTGTCGATCGGCGACTACTCGTTGGTGCGCCCCAATTCGATCCTGCAGGTAAATCTCGCCGACGCGACGATCAAGAAATCCGGGTTTGCAGGCGGTGATCCTTTCGTCCTGGCCGCATCCGACGACTGCACGACTATCTACGCCGGCCGCCGATATAGCGACAGCGTCGCTCGCCTTCGCACCTCCGACATGACCATCACCGGCGAATTGCCCATGGGATCGGCACCGATCGGCTTCCTTCGCGCTCGTGCGATGAGCGTCGCTCCGTCGCAAGCGCAGACTGTGGCGATCACCCGCGGTGACATGGACCAGACGCTTTGCGGCGGCAGCGACGGTCCGATGATCATCTTCGACGGCGCGACACCCCGGGCAATCAAGGGCATTACCGACGGCGTCTGGGGGTACAAGAGCCTGGCCTGGGGAGCGAATGCCAGCATCTTGTACGCCGAAAGCTGGGGCAACACGTACTCGTTCGCGGTGGATGCCAGTGGCGTCGGAATGTCGACACCGATCGTGCCTTATCGGATAGGAACATCCGTCTACGACCTGGGCCGCGATCTCCATTTCGATCGCGCCCGCAACCGTGTGCTCAACTCGTTCGGATACATCTACGACGTTGCGGCGGGAGCCGAGCTGCCCCGGCTGACTTTCGACATCGCACCGTCGATCTGGAACGGCTGCGGCACGCCGGGCCAGACCATCACCACCGACCCGACGAGCGGCAGGATCTACTGGACCACCAAGGGCAATGACAACCGCATCATCATCACCGCGTATGCCGCCGACACCCGCGCGCCGCTAGGTAGTTTGTCCATCGATGGCCCGGGGTCGATCGGTCTGCCCTATCGCGCCGTGCGTGTGGGAACCAATACGCTCGCGGTGGTCACGGATGAAGGTTACGTGGCTCTGGTGCAGGGCGCGTTGATGGGCCCGTAGCCGGCATCTAGTTAGCGACGCCGCCCGCGTTTCAGCTTCGGCTTCCCCTTCACCGCCCCGACACCTCCCGCCCGCGGTCCCCGGTTCTCCGGGTGAGGCACGCCCTTCGCAGCAAGCACGCCGCCCAGATCATCCGGGTCGACCGCGTCCGGCGGAAACTTGAGCTGCGGCAACACCCTCGCCGTCGGCAACACAAAGCTGTGAAACCCTTCGGCGGAATCGCTGCTCATCTGTTTCAGCTCGAACGCCGACGCGGCAACGAACGGAATCAGCACGCGTGGCCCCGCGTTCACTGTGTCGACGCCGAACACCGCGAAGTAGTCAGGCTTCCACCAGTCGTCCGAGCCGATGGTGAGCGTGAACGCTCCGCCCTCGCAATCGAGGCGGCTGAACGGCGCTGCCAGATCGACGATGTAGAACGCGCCCCCGCTGACGGCGAGATCTCCCTGCGGCGAGGAAGGCAGTGTGTAGTTGAGGAACAGTCGCCCGGCACCGCCGCCCTGAAGCGTGACGGGCCCGTCCGTTCCATTGTCCTCGATGGCGCCGCCGGGTCCGGCGGCCGTGGGAAACATCGCGGGGTATGGGTCGGTCGCGCTGATGACGATCACGCGCCGCGCGCGCGTCGCGTCCGTCCCTCGACCGCAGGAGGGCACGAACAGGATGCGCTCCCCTTCGCTGGTGTCGCCGCTGATCCAGACGCCACCGTCCGCCGGTGTCAGCGGAGAAGCGAGATCGAGAAACGCGGCCAGCGGGATCACGCGTTCGTCGCCGACTCGCCCGGAGATGGCCCACACGATCACATGTTCCGGGGACCACGCATCGTCACCGCTCGCATGGAGCTCGAAAATCAGGTCCGCCGAATCGAGGTTCACCTCGCGGACGTCGAAGCGAAACACGGCGCCCGCGCCGCGGTTCATCATGGAATTTCCGCCGAACAGCGGTTTGCTGAACACGATGTTAGACGCACGCTTGACCACGAGAACCGGCAGGTCCTCGGTGTCGGCGTCCTCGACGTTGCGGGTGCGGGTCGCTACGTACAGCTCGGAAAGAATGGTCATCGTTTCACTCCCTGAATCACTGATGGAATTCGGAAAATTCTCAGGGCAGCTCCACCTGCAGCTGTCCCACGTTGATGGCGGCGGAGACGCGCGCCAGGATTCGGCCTTGTTCTTGGACGCTCAGGTCCGCCGTGGCCTCACTTAGTTCAGCCGCCTGTTCTCGTGTCCACTGACCCGATTGCAGGCCGCGGTCCACCATGGCGTCTGCTTCGGCGATGGCGTGCTGCGCTTGGTCGGCGTCGCGCGCGGTTGGATCGCGCGATGCCGCGGGCGTTGGCGGCAATGCATCATTGCGCGACACGGTGGTAGGCACCGCGGCATCCGGCGCCCCGGCTGTCACCACGCCTGACAACTTCGACACCGCGCGCTCGAGGCTCTGGATCTGCGAATCGAGCGCGGCGATTCGTTCCTCTTCGCGCGTTCGCGCCGCGTTGTCACGCAGCAAGAACGCCGCGCCGCCCGCAACCACGATGCCGGCAACGAACCCGGCCGCAATCATCTTGGCCTTTTGCATGCGCCTACTTCGGCGCTAGCCTGGAGTCGTTTTGCACCTGGACAACCTTGCACGTCCCATCGGTGTTCCAGGCGAAAACCAGAAAGCTGTCGCCGTTGAGGGCGCGCATGGCATCCATCATTCCGGGGTCGGTCGTTGAGCAGGTGTGTATGACGCCCGCTGAATTGCGTGCCATGCAAACACCGGCAGTGCCCGCGACCTGGCAGCCGATGTACTGCACAGTGTCGGGCGTGTTGCGCACGTATCCCAGATCGCCGGTGGCCCAAGGTTTTTGGGTGCTGAACACCACCTCTCGCGCGAGTTGCTCGCCAGCGAATGCCGACGCGGCGATCGCTCCCATGACAAACACGCCGGCCGAGTTCCGATATGAAGAGGTTTTCATCTCGATCTCCCTTGTTGTTGTCGGCCAGTGTACTGCTCGGTTTCCTTGCTGATATCCACTGGTCACAGGGAAGCTGTCACAATTTGTGACAAGTTCCCTCTTCGCTGAGCACGCAATCCGTTCGGGCGTTCAGTCGTCGGCCTTTCCACCACCCAACTCCGCTTCGAGTTCCGCGATGGTCGGCAGGCTGCCGACATAGCCCTCCGGAAGGACTTTCGCCAATGTTGTTTCCCACCCGGCAACGCCGACCGGCTTCTTGAGATCCCTTAATGCGTACTCCACAACCAGTTGATGCTTCGAGCGACAAAGCAGGAGACCGATTGAGCCGCGGGGAAAGCACGAATGCGCAAAAGCTGGACTCAGGCGATCTGCGCCAATCCTTTGGCGAGCACCTGAGTCACCACCTACGTCCCTGTGGCGTGCCGCGGAACGATTCCGTTACCAGCATTGGGTTCAAGTCAAACGACTGGGTGGTTCAGATTCTTGACTAGTTCGGAAACGGCCCACGCGGACAATGTCCAAAAGCCAAATGGATTGGCCACGGAGCATTCGATGACACACATCAAGCAAGCATGGCGCAATTGCGCCCGCACGAGTCTTGTCGCGGCCGTCTTGTTGGCCTCACTCGCCTGCGCGGCTTCGGATCGGCCGAGAGTCGCAGCGCCCGCGAAGGCCTTCAACGCGGCGATCCCGATCGCCTACTACGACAAGTCACTCGAGTTCACGCTGAGCACGGCCGGCTTCACTCCGCCGGTGCAATCGCGCGCGTACGCCTACATGGGAATCGCGTTATACGAGTCGGTCCGGCCCGGCATGCCGGGTTACGCGAGCATCGCGCATCAGCTCAATCGCGATTTCGCGCTGCCCCGCCTCCACGGGCATGCGGACTATCACTGGGCATTGGCGGCGAACGCCGCGCTCGCCGAGGTCATGCGCGGCCTGTGGGGTGATGCCACTAACAAAGCCGCGCAGAACGTGGCGGCGATCGATGCGCTGGAGGCGTCGATCGAAGCGAAGTACTCGTATGTGCCCGCGAGGATTCGCGACCGCTCCATCGCCTACGGCCACGCGATTGGCGCCGCGGTGTTTGCGGGATCGCTGACTGACGGTGGGCACCAGGGCTATCTGACTAACTTCCCGCCGTACACGCCGCCCGTGGGCGCGGGACTCTGGGTTCCACTGCCAGGCCAGGCGGCGATGCAACCGTACTGGCACATCAATGTGGCGCCATTCGTGATTCCAAGCGCGACGGCCTGCGCTCCTCCGGGCCCACCTGAGTTCTCGAGGGATCCGTCATCGGAGTTCTATGCCGAAGCGCGCGAGGTATACGACGTGGGCAACCAGCTGACGCCCGAGCAGCGGACGATCGCTTTGTTCTGGGCCGATGGCCCAGGCACGATCTGGGGCACCGGCCATTCGATGAACATCGTGTCGCAATTACTTACGCAGCAGCACGCGCGATTGGATACGGCGGCACTTCTCTATGCACAGGCGGGGCTCGCGCAGGCGGATTCGGTCATCGGCTGCTGGGCCATCAAGTACACGCGTAACCTGATTCGTCCGCTGACCTACATCAACGACGTGATCGACCCGAGCTGGAAATCCGCGTTGAATCCGACGCCGCCTTTTCCCGAGTATCCCTCCGCGCACTCGGTGCAGTCGGCCGCGATCGGTCGCGCTCTGGATGGCTTTTACCGACACGTGCCCTTCACGGACCACAGCCATGACGCGCAAGGTTTCGCACCGCGACACTACTCAGATCAGTGGGAAGCTTTCGAGGAGACCGCCATCTCGCGGCTCTACGGCGGCATCCATTTCCACTCGGCTATCTACGACGGGCTCGATCAGGGCCGGTGCATCGCCAACCGAGTGCGCGCGCTCAAGTGGAAGGAGCGCAGGTACCACTGAGTGGCGCGTATGAAAAAGCCCCTGCGACTTTCATCGCAGGGGCCGCGTTTACAAGGCTCGGCTCTTTAACGCTTTGAGTGAGTTCGCCGCACGCGGTAGACAACAGCCGGCTCGCGAATCAGCAGCGCCGGTGGGATATCCAGCTTCTCATGCAATGCGCGGATCATCGGCAGCGTCAACGGCCGCTTGCGCGCCAGCACTTCGGACGCGCGATTCTTGCCACCGAGCGCGGTTGCGATGTCCCGCTGGCGCAGGCCGCGCTCCTCCATGCGATGCAGAATTGCGTCGATGGGATCCGGCTTGGCGAACACGAATCGCGTCTTCTCGTAGTCTTCAACCAGCTTCGCCAACAGTTCGAGACGAAGGCCATCGCTCGACTCCGGCGCGGGATCGAGCCGCGCCAGACGCGTGAGCTCCTCGAACGCCTCCTTGTGCTGCGCCTTTGTCTTGATGATGCGAATTACCATGTTCACCTCCTGCGCCCGCGTTTGCGATTCCGCGCATCGTAGGCGGCGTGGGTTCCCGCCCAGGCCACGACAACTACTCCGATTCGATAGACGATGACCGTCTCCAGGCGATACGAATTCCCCTTCACGTTGAAGATCACTACCCCGCCCGCCAGAAAGCTCGCGGTTGCATAACTGCTCTTGACGTCGGAAGGGGTGCACCAGATCGTCGACTGGGCAACTGCCATCCAGTTCTCGATCCAGCCTGCGGCATCGGGATGCCTCAGGCAGAACGCCCAGAGAATTTGTCGACCTGCAATCCGCATATCGCCTCACTGAGAGGAGAGGACGATAGATCGGAGTTCCCATAATGGGAACCACAATTCTACATGCAATCGCTGAGAAACGCGCTGGTTGCGCTGCCTCCCCCACGGATGGCGGGCCAGTCCCTTACATAGGAGTGGCCGGGATCGGCAATTATTCAGATCAATGACTTAGCTTCCGTCCGCCAACGCCTCCGCCAACAACAATCTCGCCTTCTCCCAATCTCTCCTCACCGTCCGATCCGTCACCCCAAGCGCGGCCGCGATCTCCACTTCCGTCAGCCCCGCGAAATAGCGCATCTCGACCACCTGCACGAGCCGCGGATCCACTTGCGCGAGCGCCTCGAGCGCCTCGTGCACGCGCAGCACTTGCTCTTCTCCTGCACTGGTTGATTCACTGATCGTCGTGCTCAACGAAACCGGATTCTCACCACTCCCCCGCTAAGTCGACATGGGTATCCTGAAGCTCAGTAATCTGCCCAGCAAAGTCGAGACAGTTGCCGCCTGAGGTTGCGAAGAAATGAAAAAGCCCCGGCAGCTCTCGTCGCCGGGGCTTGTTTCCAACTGCTCTTCGCTTCTATCTCAGGTCTTCGACGCCTGGTAGATGCTCTCGATCGCCGTATCCAGGCTCTTGTTGAACTCCGCATCGCTCTGCTGCGCGGTGAGGCCTTCGCTCAACGCACGCGAGAAGCTCGCGATCATTCCATTCTGTCGCGCCAGGCGTTTGTTGGCCTCATCGCGCGAGTAACCGCCCGACAGCGCCACGACCTTCAGCACGCGCGGGTGCTTCGTCAGGTCCAGATACAGATTATCGACGTCGGGAATGGTGAGCTTCAGCATCACCTGCTTGTCCGCCGGCAGCTTGTCGAGCTGCGCGAGGATCTCCTTCTTGAGGTTTTCCTCCGAGCCCTTCTTGTCCGGGTTCTTGATGTCCACTTCCGGCTCGACGATCGGAATCAAACCATGGCTGAGCACCTGCTTGGCCACTTCGAACTGCTGCGCCACGACGGCCTTGATGCCTTCGGGATTGTTCTGCTTGATGACCGAACGCTCCTTGGTGCCGAAGATGCCTTTGCTCTTCGCCTTCTTGAGCAGGTCGTCGAGCGTCGGCATGGGCTTCATGAGCTGCACACCGTTCGCTTCATCCGCGAGGCCCTTGTCGATCTTGAGGAACGGGACGACCTGCTTCGACCAAAGATAGTCGGCCGCAGGCTTCCCATCGAACTCGCGATCCATGGTCGCTTCGAAAAGGATGGCGCCGGCGATGCGCTGGCCGGTGAACACGGGGCTCGTGACGATGCGCGAGCGCATCTTGTGCACGAGATCCATCATCGCCGTCTCGCCCGAGTACGTGTTCTCTTCGATTCCATAAAGCTTCAGCGCCTTCGGCGTGCTGCCGCCGCTCTGGTCCAGCGCCGCGATGAATCCTGGCTGGTTGCGGATCTTGGCTGCCTGCTGCTCGTTAATCATTGATCGCCCCTTCTGATTGGCTTCGGTATTTTTGAGAGGCGGGCATGGTAAGGGCGTCGCCCGGCGGAGGCAACGCCCAAGGGCTTATATAAGGTGTGCTTGCGGGGGCTGGACCCTCAACCGCCCTCGGCGTCGTTCGCCAGGTCCTCGATCTCATTGATCGGAAGCGGAGCCCTTTTTGTGCGCGCGCCTTCGACGCTGCGATCACTGCTGACGTCCGCGGCTTGCTCTTCCCCTTCAATTCCCTCCTTCGAGTCGGCTTCGACGACGGGATCCGGTTTGATGGGCTTGGAGGGGTTCATGGCGGGGGCTCCTTGACCTTCGTTATAGATGCGGCGCCGCACTTTATCTGTAGGTCATTTCCTTATGCGCTGAACCCGCGCAGTGACAGTTTGTTCCGTCAGCCCTTGACCACCTTCCCACCGTCGTTGAACCACAACGCGCCCTCTTCCGACGACAGCCGCACGCCCCCGGCCCAATCGTCGATCGGATTCGCCGGGTAGTTTGACGCCGCGCCTCTGAGCACCGCATTCCCAAAAGGAGTGAGCGCGGCTTCCGTGTGCCGGATGCTCGCCTGATCTCCACTGAGCGTGAGCAGCGGTTGGGGGTTGCGCGCATCCCCGAGGCGCAGAACGCGGCCGAACAGGTACCAGTCGCCGACGAGGTCGCCTAACACGAACGTCTCGGCCATGGTGTAGCCGATGATGCGCGAGACCTCGGGTCCGCGTGCCTGCACGCGGCCGAGCAGTGCGTAATCCCAATAGCTCAGGCCGTTGCGCTTGTCGGGAAACCGGCGCGTCATGAGCTGCATCGCAAGCCTGAGCCAGCGGCTGGCTTCCGGATGCTCACGCGCGAAACCCGCGAGCGGCGCGGGATCCGGCGAGGTGAGCGCCGCCCACGCGCTCGAGTATTGCTGCGCGACCTCGTCGGACATCAGCTGCGGTTCCGGAGCGGCGCGCATCTGCGCCTCGTCGAGCTCGCCCAATCCGATGACGCGGCCGTTGTTCTGACGATGGCCGACGGTCTCGAACTGCACGAGCGCGATTCGTTTGGGATCCCCGCCGACGAGCTTCACGAGATGCACGACGAACGCGATGAACAACTGCTCGCTCACGCCGGTGCCTGCCCAGATGTGCACTCGCTCGGCATCCTTGAGCCGCTGTGCGTTGTCGATCAGGTTGAATCGCGAATGCACATGCTCAACGGCGCCGCCGGGCACGAAGCTGCTCCAGTAGTCGAAGCGCAGCTTGCTCCAGGCCGCGAGGTTGACGCAGTGAGGCGTGGGTCCGCAGGACAGGACGTCCTGGTCTATCAACAGCCGGTCGCGCGCAAAGAACACGCGCGTGAAGATGCCGCCGGCGGAATCGCCAAGGATTATGTGCAGACCCGGCGGCAGCAGTCTGATCACCGCAACACCTCGCGTGCGCGTGCACCGCGCAGCATTAGGGCTCGATCCTAGCGCGAGCGCCGGGAAACTGATGCGTTGGAATTGGCTTCTGCGGAGACGCCCGACGATTGTGTCAGACGGGCCTTACATATTTTCGCCATCGCGCCCCGGCGCGGCGGGCAGCCGCGCGGGGCGCTTGGGCATTTACTGCTTGTTAGGACTTTCGGGTTTGGCTTCGTTGGCGCTGTTCACCTCCTGCCTTTCGATGAAGCCGTCGCCGTTCTGATCGTACTTCGAGAACTGCGCGCTCACGCTCGCATTGGCCTCGGCTTCCGCCTTCGAAATTTTTCCATCGCTGTTCGCGTCGAGGGATTCGAAGGTGGCGCCACGCTGCGACTCCTGCGCCGGCTGCGTGGCCGGATCCGCGGGAGGGCTCTGTGCAAAGGCGCCCACGGACAGCAATGCTGCAGCGGCCCCGGCCCATAAGATCGATGTTTTCATCATGTCATTCCTCTGTGTCGCTGATAGGTATCAACATAGACAGAGGCAATTCACGTGCCAACCGCGCAGCGCGTAGAACACCCAACCGGCGGCCTGCTTGCGATCGTGGCGCCATATCGTTGAAGTAAGTTCCGCGTCGTGGCGAATCTTGCAATCGAGGCGGGGCGCGGGGCGTAGGTCTAACTACAGGAGTTGTCCGTCACGTTGTGGGACTGATGTCGCGCATCGACGACGCCCTCACGCTGTGCGGCGCGCGGCATTGAGAGGACAATCGCCCCATGGACATGCGGAAATTTCTGATCGCGTCGTCACTCGTACTTCTGCCGGTTGCCGGTGCGCTCGCCGCCGATCGCGAGGAGCGGACGAGTCCGGACGCAACGTCCGCGGCCATCGCCGCGCTCGAGGCGAATCTAAAGAACACCACGGGCCTGGAAGTTGACGAAGTGCGCGTGACCGGCGCCGGCGTTGCGTGCATCAATTATCGCGTGACCGACCAGGGCGCGAAAGTTCGCGGGTATGCGGTCGTGCAGGGCGATGAAGTCCTGAAGAGTTCCTCGGACGACAAGCGTTTCGAAAAGGCGTGGAGCGAGCATTGCCTCGGGCCGCGCGGCGGCATGACCAGCGGCGAATAGACGCGCCGGATCAGCCTGGAATGCTCAGTGCTTTTCCTCGAAGCGCTGGATGAACTCGATCCTGCTGCCGTCCACCAGCCACATCATTCCGCTTTGCACGGTACTGACGTAGAGCGGCACGTCGTGCAGACGGCTCAGGAAAACCTGGATCTCGGTCGGCGTGGGATCGAGCAGGTGCGTCATCGTCAGCGCGACGGCATCCTTGTCGTGCGGCATCTCGAAGCAAGTCTTGGTGAACGTACGTTCGCCTTCGATATGCGCGCCATCGGGTGACACTTCGTAGCGGACGTGCCCGCCGGCGATGACCACGCCGGGCTCGTCGGTGGCCGCCAATAGATAGACGAGGATGAAGGGATCACCGGGGCGCGCCATCGGTAGCACTACGGTGTTGTAACTCTTGGCGCAACGTTCCGGTCGCTTCGTGAACTGTCCGATGGCCAAGGTGCGCGCCGCAAACCGGGCCCGCTCGCTATCGCTGAGCGGTTGCGCGGGCTTCAGCGCTTCGTAGACCAGTGGCGCCTCGCCTGCGGGAACGCGTACGCGATACAAGGCTTGGGCCGAGCCGCCTTCCTCTCCCACGAATGTGACGATGACGCCGCTGGGGTTCTGCGCAATGTCGGTGATCCAGCCTCGCAGTCGTTTGTCTTTCTTGATGACGCGGCGGCGGAAGAGCTCGTCGGTGGCGCGCGCCGCTGCCGCGTCGTGCACGAAGATCGCGGTTCCAAGCATGGCTGCGCGATCGACTGCTTCGCGATATTCGCCGGGCATTTCGGCGGCGGCACCGGGCGCAGGCACGAGAAAGGCGATGAGCACGGCGACTGGAATGAGGCGTCGCTGGCCCTTGCGCGGAGAGTCGCTGGTTCTTGTCATCCCGTCCTCCGTCGCCGATGGTGCCCGCGAATGGAAGCCGTGTCGATTCATCTTCCGACTCCATGATGCGGCACCACACTTGGCACGCGACTCGCGAGGACTTCTGCTAGCCGGCTGTCGCAACGGTCATCGATACTTCCTGCCCAGGTGCAGCGCCACGGCGGCATTGAAGCCGCGCTGACCCGGAGCGTTCATCTCATCGCGAATGCCGAGCGAGCCCGGCCCGACCGCGGTGTTGCCCTGCGCACCCGCGGTGGGATTGCCGAATATTCCGCTCGCGATGTCGAAGCCGAGCCAATAGAAGACGTCGTTCTCCGCGGCGCGCGCCTTGGCGACGACGGGATCCGCGCTGGCGATGGCCGCACCGACATTGGCAAACACCGCGTTCTTGTTGCGCGGCAGGGAGAACGCGGCGGCGATGTCGAAGCCCGGCTGTTCGAGCGGACTCAACGCATCATGAACTCTTTGTTTGCCTGGACCGGGCGCGGTGTTCCCGGCCCAGACACCCATGCCGATATCGAAACCGCGACGAACGTCACCCGCAGTAGTTCGATTGCGCAGCTCCTTCGCGAGTGCGTCACTGTTCGAAAGCAGCTCGCCACGCGCGCGCAAGGATTCGAGATCCGCGGTGGTGATGGCCGCGACGGGCGGGGGTGGCGGTGGCACCGCGGCCGCGGCCGCAGCCGCCGCCGCGGCCTTCTTGCTGGCTTCGCACTGCGCTTCGAGATTGGGAGTAGCCGGCGACTTGCGCCGGCGTGCATCCGCCGCGGCGTCGCAAAGCGACATGGGTGGACGTGGTGGCGACGTCCTGTTGACCCGACCGAGCGTCTTCCCCTGGGGAGTGATCTGCGCCGCGCCGCAGGTGAGTCCGACTGCGTCGAGCCAGATGCCGGAGCGCCCGTTGATGCCGACGGCGACGAGCCCGTCGGGACAAGTCTGCATCGCCTGATGGAGCCTCGATTGGTTCGTAGGGCCATCGAATTTCGCCTGCGGAAACCCGGGCGGCGCCCGGGTCGGCGCGACCTCGGTGCAATACAACTCAAAGCTGTTGACCACCAGGGTCTTCTCGCCCTCGTAATCCACATAGATTTTTGTGACCAACGGGGCATTGTCGGGGCAGGTCAACGTCTTTGGCGCGCCGCCGTCTCCACCGAAGAAGGACGAATACGGGGTGGTGCGTGGACCAATGGAGGTAAGCGAATAGGCGGTGGCGCAGATGGGACGAATGGCATCGACATCATCGCCGGTGCGCAATTCGACCCCGTTAAGCATCTGGCCGATGGGACATCGTGCAAAGAATTGAGCACCGCCCTGCCCGCCGATCGGGTACGGCAGCTGATCCGCTTGCGCAAACGCCGAATTCGCGAAACCCATGAATATCGCCGGAATCGCGAGCAAGGCGAGAAAGTGCCTCACGGCGTCACCGTGCCGTTTTCCGGCAGCAGCGGGATGATCCTGGTTCCGGGGGTCAATTGCCCGGCGGCCACCGCGCCTATCCACTTGAACGTGGGTTGCGCCGCGTTCCAGGTGAGGTGACGGTAGTAAGACAGCTTGCCGTCGGCAGCCAGCGCGTAGATCACGCCGTTGCCAGTCGAGAACAGCTGCGCGACACCGCCCCATCCGGTTCCCACCTGCGTGGGCCCGCTCCAGCGCATCTCGCCATTCATCGGGTCGAGATGCCGGTAGACCATGAGCTTGCCGTCGTTGGTGACGCCGTAGATGACGCCCTCGCCCGCCGAGAACACGGTCTTGAACGAATTCCAGCCGGTGCCGACCTTCCTGGGGCCGACCCACGCGCGCGCGTCGCCGGTGGCGAAGCCCGCATGCCGATACCACATCAAACTACCGTCGGGCGCGATGGCGTAGATGACACCGTTGCCGCCGCCCATGATGTGTGTGAACGACTGCCAGCCACTGCCGACCTTGACGGGGCCGCGCCAGGCGTCGGCGCCGTCGTTGAAGCCATCGTGCTGGTACCACAGCAGGTCACCGTTCTGCGCGCGTGCATAGAAGTGATTGCCGCCGGCCGGTATGGCCTCGGCGTACGTGTTCCAGGCGGCGCTCGACGGCGGAAGCTTGTCAGGCAGCGCCCCGGTCTCCGGATTGTCGTGGCGATACTCGGTCAGTGTTCCATCGGCTTCGATGGCATAGAACATCGTCGCCTGGGGTGCGGCCGACGGAGCGGGAGCGGGCTGCGGCGCGGCGAGCACCGACGCGCTCATCGTTCTGCCGCCGGCAGCCTGCGCCGAGAGCGCGCCTCTGGCCAGTCCACTGGTGGCGGTGGTCCTGGTTTCGGCGGCCGCAATGGTGCGCGCCGACCGGGTCTCTTCGGTCGCGGTGATGCGATCGCTCATTATGCTATTCCTGCCGAGGCAAACTACTCCGCGGCGGTCGTTGAGCTGGTGGCCGTTGAAGAATCCGCCGGCCGGGTAGAACTTGCGCCGGCAGTATTCGGTCGCGGCCCGCCCCGCAGGACCCCAGCCGATGGCATTCAGGTCGCCGACGGGCGTGCCTTGCGCATTGAGCTCACCCAGCGTGGCGTCGAACCAGGTGGCGTTCGTACTGTTGAGGCAGAACACGCCGTCTCTCTGATCGTAGAACCCGCCGGTTGGCTGCGAGCTCACTTCGAATCCGGTCAGGAAGCCGCCCACCGACGTGGGGTACTTGTTCTTGCACATGTCGTGCGCCGCACGCGCGCTCTGTGCCCAGCTGGTCTGCGCGACGTTGCGGAACTTGTCGTTGATCTTGGCCATGTCGGCCGGCAGCGCATCGAACCAGGCGCCGGTGCCGTAGGTCACGCAACGCGCCTGATAACGCGCGCCTGGCTGATAGTTGCCGTCGAACAAGCCGGCGGCGAAGCCGCGGTTGTGGCAGGCCATCTGCGCGGCACGGCGCACGTAGTCCCACGGCAGTGAATCCAGCTGGCCTAACAACAGCTCCTTCTGCACCTGGCCTTCGCTGTGCGCGACCTGCACGGTCTGCACCGGCTGCGCGGGATTCCAGGCCTGTTTGAGGATATCGAGGATCGCGCCGGCAGGCTCAGCCAGCGGCGCATCGCCGCAGTCGGGAGTACCACTGACCCACATCCAGTTACCGTTGCCCGGGCATTGCTGGCCCTGCAGGCACTCGGTGGAACACAACGAGTGCACCCCGGAAATACGCGCGGAGCCGCTGCTGAATTCGAAGCTCGGGCCGCCGCTGTCGCCGCCGGCGATCATCGCGTTGGCATTGCTGCGCGGATACCAGTAGCGCCGGTTGTCCGATCGATTGACGGAAAAAACCGCGCTGCGATATTGGCGGTCGCCCGACGATGGCTGCGGGCCCGCGTCGGTGAGGCGCGCGAACACGTTGATGCCGCTGCCATAGGACCAGATGTTGCGGTTGATCATGTCGTTGAGCCCGACCATGCTGATCTCGCGCACGTATCCGCTCATCGAGCCATTCACGCGCATGGGCGTGGCCATGTGCATCAGCATGACGTCGAACGCGTCGCCACGCTTGTCGATGCCCCAGAACCGGTACATGTAGTCGGGGTTGCGGATCTGCACCGAGGACCAGTTTCCGGTCAGCAGCACGTTGCCGGGCTTCTGCATGTCGTCGCCGTCGACGCAGTGCGCGGCGCTCACGGCCCAGCTGTTGTTGAGCAGGCTGGCGCTGCACTGGCCGCCGCCGATGTCCATGTCGAGCAGGCCCAGAGATTCCCGCTCGATCATGTCCGCGATGGTGGCGGAGACGAGCGGACTTCTCGAGGTTCCGGTCGGCGGCTCCGCGCTCGCGGGCTGCAGGCAGAATGTCAGTAGACCCGCGAGCAGAATGCGGCCGAGATCTGTTTTGGTTTTCATTTGGTTTGCGTACTCCTATCGGGGAATACGCGACCGGCCTGTGTCGTCGGACAACGCTCGCGCTTTTCGCGCCGTTTATTAATTCCGCGCCGCTGTCCGGCGCAGGGTTGACGCGGCGTATCCTCGACTGCATGCATTCGAAACCGAAGGTGAAGCGCAGCGCCGCGGACTACGCCGTACTCTGCCGTTTGCTCGACGAAGCGCTCGAACGCGACGGCACTGCGCGCGTGCGATGGCTGTCGGAATTACCCGAGGCATACGCGGAATATCGAACCGCGCTCACCGGAATGCTCATTGACGAGAAATCGGAACGCAGCCTTGCGGTGCTGGAAGCGCGACTGCGCAGCAGCGCGCGCGCTCTGCGGCGGCTGCACCAGTTGGCAGGCGCGGCGTAAGCGCCGTCGACGCCGGATTGCGGCGCATTTATATATATACGTTGAATGCCCCTCGATTTGGACATCGGTATTTCTTCGCGTTTTGATTCAGCGGCCATTCAAAATGCCGGACGTATCGTCCAGTCGCGCTCATACTGGCGCTACTCGAGAGAACAACGTCATGGGGAACATCGGGGTGATGACGGCAAGCGAGCCGAGAGGCGTAACGGGCATGCTCGAAGCGGCGAGCCAGGGCGACAAGGCCGCCATCGGCCAGCTCTACGGCGCGTTGTATCCGGAGCTTCGCAGCCTCGCGCACCAGCGCGTGCGCAACCACAGCAATCTGCAAATGCTCGACACCACCTCGCTGGTGCACGAGTCCTATCTGCGGCTCGCCAAGGCGGGCCGCATCAACGTCGAGAACCGCAAACACTTTCTGGCGTATGCCGCGCATGTCATGCGCTCGGTGGTGGTGGATTTCGTTCGCCACAACCGCACCGAGCGCGCCGGTGGCGCGGAGCTGCACGTCACGCTCAACTCCGAAGTGCTCGATGCGGTGGCCTCCCCGGCCGACGACATCCTGCGCATGCACGAATTCCTGGAAGAGCTCGCGCAGGTGAACGAACGCCTGGTCAGCGTGATCGAGATGCGCTACTTCGCGGCGCTCGACAACGAACAGATCGCCGAGTGTCTGGGTGTGGCGGAGCGAACCGTGCGTCGCGACCTCGAAAAAGCGCGCCTGCTGTTGTTGGATGCGCTGGCATGAGCGGCCCGCGCGCGGCTGCGCATGAAGCGTAGCGCGCGCGAGCTCGCGGAGCTCTCACAACTGCTCGACGCGGCACTGGAGCTGCCGCCCGACGCGCGCTCCACCTGGATCGAGCAGCTGCCGGCCGCACACGACGCGCTCAAGCCTGCGTTGCGCAAGATGCTGGCGGAGCAGGCCGCGAGCAACAGCACGTACACCCTGGGTGACGTGGGCCGCCAGGTTCAGGCCGCCATGCAAGGCGCCGTCAGCAGCGGCGACGCGCTGGTGTTCAAGCAAGGTGCGCACGTCGGCCCGTACGAATTGATACGCGAGCTCGGCCGCGGCGGCATGGGTACGGTGTGGCTGGCGCGACGCACCGAAGGGCTCACCCGGCGCGTGGTGGCGCTCAAACTACCGCATCCGGGCATGCTGCACGCGGAGTTCGCGGCGCGCATGGGACGCGAGCGCGACATCCTCGAGGGCCTGGCGCATCCGAATATCGCGCGGCTCTACGACGCCGGCATCACGCCGGCGGGTCAGCCATATCTGGCGCTCGAGTACATCGAAGGCGTGCCCATCGATGTGTACTGCGAGACGAAGCGGCTCGGCGTGCGCGAGCGCATCCGGCTGTTTACGCAGGTTCTGCAGGCGATCCAGCACGCGCATAGCCACCTGGTGATCCATCGCGACCTCAAGCCCGCGAACATCCTGGTAACCGACGCGGGCAACGCGATGGTGCTCGACTTCGGCATCGCGAAACTCACGGTCGAAGGCGCCACCGCCGAGACGGCGCTGACGCAGTTCGGTGGCCGGGCGCTGACGCCGGACTACGCCTCGCCCGAGCAGATCGCCGGCGCGCCGCTAACTACCGCCTCCGATGTGTATTCGCTCGGCGTGATTCTCTACGAGCTGGTCACCGGCGAGCGTCCGTACAAGCTGGCGCGCGGCTCGGCCGCGGCGCTGGAAGAGGCAATCCTGGCCGCCCATGTGCGTCGCCCGAGCCAGGCGGTGGGCGATGAAGCGAAGGCGCAGGCGCGCGACAGCACTTCGCGCAAGCTCGCGCACGCACTGCGCGGCGATCTCGACACGATCGTGCTGACTGCCATGCGTGTAACGCTGGCTGATCGCTATCGTTCGGTGGACGCTTTCTCGGTGGACCTCGCGCATTTCCTGGACGATCGCGCCATCGATGCGCGCCCGGAGAGCTGGTGGGAAGCCGCGCGGCGATTCGTACTTCGCCACAAGGTCGCCGTCGGTTCCGCCGCGCTGGTGTTGTTGGCATTGACCGGCGGCATCGCCGCGACGACGTGGCAGGCGGCGAAGGCTCGTGTCAGCGAGCAACGCGCCCGAACCAGCGAACAGCGAGCAATCGCCGCGGCCGCGACCTCCGATGCGGTCAAGGATTTCATGATCCGCATCTTCCAGAGCAACTCACTGGGTCAGGAAGAATCGGCGAAGGCGCGCCAGATGAATGCGCTGCAATTGCTGGAAGCGGGCGCGAACCGCGTGGGCGAACAATTCAAGGACAACCCGGCCGTGCAACGGGAATTGCTCACGGTGATCCTGCGGCTGCTCGGCGAGTCGCGCTCGGCTGACTACAGGAAACACGCCCTGGAATTGATTGCATTGCTCGGGAAGGTGCCGGGCAGCGGGCTGCAGCGCGGCGAAATCTACAACGAGCTGGCGGTCATGGAGCAGGGCAAGCACGCGCAGGCGAGCTCGGACTTCGCGAAAGCCGGGCTCGACGCGGTCGGGCCGCCGATCGATCTCGCGCATCGCAAGGTGAGAGCATCATTGACGGCGGCGTACGGCACGGCGAAGAAGCAACTGGGCGACAACGACGGGTCCGTCGCGCTATTTCTGGAGGCGGAGAAACTTTTCGCCGACGGCCTCTCGAACACTGCCGAATATGGGCATCTGCTCTCTGAATTGGGCTGGTTGGAAATCCGTCGGGACCGGATCGAGGCCGCGGTCGACTATTTCGAGCGGGCCATGGTGGCGTTCAGGGCCGACCCGACCACCTATCAACGTTCCCTGGCGCAAGGCCACGGCGATCTGTCCGCCGCCTACTCGCTGCGCAAGCGATTCCCCGAGGCGGAACGCGAGCTCAAGCTGGCCGCAGAGCTGTTCCTCAAGGATTACGGCCCCGACGATCCTGAGACAGCGCTGGCGAATGCGCGCGCGGCCAAGACCGTCTATCAGCAAAATCGTTACGGCGAAGCGGTAGCGCTGCTGAAGCCTGCAATCCAGGTCCTCGAGAAGCCCTCACCAAACATGGTGCATGACTACCTGGTGTCGGCCGCGGAGTACCTGGCCGACGCGTTGATACAAAGCGGCAACCTGCGCGAGGCGGAGCCGGCAGTGCGCAAGGCGATCGCGGTCGCGAACCAGGACGCGCAGCCCTATCAGATCAACCCGAACTTCGAGGCGGCGGAGCTCGATGTCATGCGCGGCAGATATCCTGCGGCGGAGAGCGCCGGGCGCCGCGCCTTGAAACTGGTCGCGGAAGTCTATGGTCCGGGGAGCTCGAAGGTTCGCCGCGCAAACATCCGCCTCGGCCGCGTGTTGTTAGCCATGGGCAAGCTCGACGAGGCGGATGCGCTGTTCACCACGGCCATGCAAGCCGACGCCGTCAACGCCGCCGTGTTCGATTCATCGTGGACGGCCGCGAGTGTGCAACGCGCGCGCGTCCTGATTGCGCGTGGCCAGGCTACGCAGGCGCTGCCGCCGCTCACGGATGCGCTGCAGAAATATCAGGCCCAGGCCGCGAATACGCGCGATGTGAACGACGAAGTGGAACTGCAACTCGAGCTCGGCCGCGCGTTGACCGCATCGGAGCGTGCCGCGGAAGCATTGCCGCATCTCGATCGGGCGCTGGCGCTGCGGCAAACGCAGTATGTGTTCAGTCCGCGCCTGGCCGAGGCGCAGGTGGCGCTGGCGGATGGCAAGTTGCGCCTCGGAGATGTCGACGCCGGCCGCGCGCTGCTCGCGAAGGCCAAGGCAATCCACGCCGCGAATCGCGAGCTCGGCGGTCAATATCAAAAACCGCTCGCGGACCTGCAGCACGCGCTCGCCGCGACCAGCTGAATCGGGCGCACACCACCGGACACGCGGTCGCTCGCCTCTGTCCAATCGCGGTGGCATTTCACGTATCCCTTGTTGAGGCAGCCGCATTTGCGCTGCTCCTTGCCATTGGAGTACCCGTGCTCAAGACCCTGATGCCCGTGCTGACTTGCGCCTTCGCCTGCATGGCCGGGCAAGCCCAGGCCGCCACTTTCACGGTGATCAACACCAACGACAGCGGGCCCGGTTCGCTGCGCCAGGCCATCGCCGATGCGGTCGCCGCCCCCACAGCCGCCCACGACAACGTGGTGGCGTTCAACATTCCGGGCGCGGGCGTGCGCACCATCCGCCCCACTTCTCCGCTGCCGCCCATCAAGGACCTGACGATCGACGGCTACACGCAGCCAGGATCGCGCGCCAACACACTAGCTAGAGGCAGCGATGCGGTGTTGACGATCGAGATCGACGGCAGTCTCGCCGGCGCGGGCCAGGATGGACTCGTGAATCTCGGCGCCGTTCCGGGTGCCGGGGTTCCGGGCGTCACTCTGCGCGGGCTGGTCATCAACCGCTTCGGCGGCCGCGGCATTCACATCACCGGTCCTGGCGGCAACGGCTTCCCGGGCTATGTGACCTTGCAAGGTTGTTACATCGGCACGGACGCGAGCGGCACCCAGGCACTCGGCAATGGCATCGGCATCGAGCTCGGCACCGATGGGCAAGCCATGATCGGCGAGCCCACACCGGACTTCGGCGGCAACACCACGCCGTGGCCTGCCTACCGCAACGTGATTTCCGGCAACGTCGGCGCGGGCATCAAGATCGATTCGGCGGATCCATTGAACCCGGCATTCGGCACGGTGCGCAACGCCTACATCGGCACGGATGCTTCAGGCCTTGCGGCGCTCGGCAATGGCGGCGACGGCGTGGCCATCGGCGTCGAGGGCGGCGTGGGCAGCCAGGGCTTCGGCAGTTTCATCTATCTACATGACAACTTCATCGCGGCGAATGCCGGTGACGGCATCGATACACAGGCCATCGGCACGCAGGCGGTGGGCAACACCATCGGCTCGGGTGTCGATGGCCGGGCGCTCGGCAACCAGGGCAACGGCGCGTATTTCCATGGCGCAAGTAATGGGTCATTGAATGCCGCGTTCGGCCAGCAGGGCGTGCCGGGTCCGGGCGTGGCCAACAATGCGGCCGCGGGCCTGCTGATCGCCGATACCGCCATCGTCGATGTCTCGGGGCCCTTTACCGGCAACGGCGGGCTCGGCATCGACATCGCGCCCGCGGGTCCGAACGCGAACGACGCCGGTGATGCCGACGCGGGACCAAACGAAGGACTGAATTTTCCGGTGATCACCTCGGCGGTCGTGGGCCCCGGCCCCGCCACGCGCATCCAGGGCACCATCAACACGCGTCCGAACTCGCAGGTGGAGGTGCATCTGTACATGAACGCCGCCTGCAATGCGTCGGGCTACGGCGAAGGAGCGCGTTTTCTCGGCTCGGTTCTTGGACTAACTACCGACGCTGGGGGCAACGCCAGCTTCGACAAGCAGCTGGGGTTTGCCATCGACCGCGCCGCGTTTCCGGTCGTCACCGCCCAGACGCGCCGCTTCGCCGAAGGGCCTGCCCCGCTGCCGTCCGCGCTCGAGGTGTCGGAGTACTCGGCCTGCTTTACGGCCACCGGCAGCGCGCCGCTGCCCACTCTGGGCATCGACGATGTGAGCGTGAATGAAGGCAATGCCGGCATCGCGACCGCCACGTTCACGGTCAGTCTTTCTGCCGCATCAGCGAGTGCAGTGACGGTGAACTACACCACCGCGGACGCAACGGCCACCGCCGGCAGCGACTATGCCGCCGCGAACGGCACGCTGACGTTCGCCGCCGGCCAGACCACGAAGACCGTGGCGGTTTCGGTGAACGGCGATGCGACGGTCGAGCCGAATGAAACGTTCGTCGTCAATCTGAGCGCCGCCGCCGGCGCGACGATTGCGGACGCGCAGGGACAGGGCACCATCGTCAACGACGATATCGCGCCGCCGCCGCCGCTGCCCACGCTGAGCGTCAACGACGTCAGCGTGAACGAGGGCAATGCCGGAACATCGGCCGCTTCGTTTACCGTGACGCTGTCCGCTGCGGCCGCGAGCGCCGTCACGGTGAGCTATGCCACCGCGGATGGCACCGCGGCCGCTGCTACGGACTACGCGAGTGCGAACGGCACGCTCACTTTTGCGGCCGGCGAGACGACGAAGACCGTGGCCGTCACGGTCAACGGCGATGCCACCGTCGAAGCGAGCGAAACGTTCGTGTTGAATCTGAGTGCACCGGCCGGCGCAACGCTTGCCGACGCGCAGGGCCAGGGCACGATCGCCAATGACGACGTTGCCGCGCCTCCGCCACCGGCGGGTGGTGGCAAAGGTGGCGGTGCGCTCGATCCGTGGCTGCTCGCGTTGCTGGGGCTTGCGGTCAGTCGCGCTCTGACTTCCCGTCTTCGCTACTCACGAGTGGTGCGCGGAGCCGGGTCCTGAGGCGAGCCATTGCGCGGCGAGCTCCGGCCACTTGCCCACCGGCAGGTTTTTCTCCCGCAAAGCAAACCCGTGCGGCGCATCCGCGAACACGTGCAGCTCGGCCGCCGCGCCCTTCGCGTGCAATGCCTCGTGCAATCGGTGCGCGTTCTCGACCGGCACCACGGCGTCGTTTTCGGCGTAGACGAGAAAGGTGGGCGGCGGGTTGTCGATGAGCTGCACGTCCGGCTGCAGTGCTTCGTACAGCGCCTGCTTTTCCGGCGGCGGCAGCGGCGGTTTGTCAGGGATCACGGTGCGGCCAGAGGCATTCGTCGAGATGGGCGCGTAGCCGACGATCAGGAAATCCGGTCGCGAATCGACGCCGCCATGTGGCGACTCGGGCGGCGACCAGGCCGCCGGATAGCGCGACACCAGGCACGCCGCCAGATGTCCGCCCGACGACAATCCGCACACGCCGATGCCGCGTGGGTCGACACCGAACTTTCGCGCGCGAGCGCGGATTTGCCGCATGGCCTCGATGGCGTCGTCAACGGGAGCCTGTGAGCCGAAGCGCGCGCACGGAAAGCGATGCGCCAGCACGAACGCATGCAAGCCGAGCGACGTCAGCCAATGCGCCACTTCGACGCCTTCCTTGCCGATGACTAGTTTGGTGTAGCCGCCGCCGGCGAGCACGAGCGCGGCGCGGCCGTTGGGATTTTTGGGCGCGTACGCGAACACGCGCGGGTGAAAAACGTTGCTGATGATCCGGTCGTGGATGGGCGCGGTCGCCTCTTCGAAGGTGAACTCGACGTGGTCGCTGGGCAATGGCTTGCCATCGTGAATCGGCCAGAGCGGCCAGGAGGACGATTCGTCGAGGAAAGCTTGCATCCGATGACTCCGGACGGGGGAGCCGCGAGCTTAGTTCACGCGCCTCACAACTTCCCAACTGACGCATTCAGCGCCGCCGCCATTGCCGCGTCGCCATTCACCAGATCCTTCCACGCGATCTCGATGCCCTTGCGGCGCCCCTTCCTGGTGAGGCGCAATCCGGCGGGGTCGATGGTCAGCACGTGCGGGCCATTCTTCAGGCTCAGCTCTCGCTTGAGGGGTTTGTCGAGCCTGGTCATATGGCGGTCGGCTCCGGCGCATGTCGGGCGACGACGAGCCCGAAGCCGAGCGTGGTCAGCATGGCGGCGTGCAAGGCGAGATCGGGCGCGGTTCGCGGGCCGACGCCGATCGCGATCATGACGACGCCCACCAGCGTGCCTAACAACGCGAATCCCTGCACCAGCAACGCGTAGGCGCGGATCGACCAGGGGCGTATCAGCGACAACAGCAGACCGGCCAGCAGAACCGCGGCGATCACGGTTTCGGCGATCGCTGCCTTGCTGTGCTCATAACCGCTCACCAGCGCGCCGCGATGCACGAGCGAGGCCAGCGCGAAGAGGGCGACCTCGGCGGCGAGAAAGAAACGTAGTTTGACGGGGCCGTTGATCATGCGGGGGAGGGCCGGCCCCCCATCAACTCACGCGGAGCGGCACGAAGATCTGGTTTCCGCCGCGCTCGACCAACAATGCGGCGGCATCGCCGCGGCGGAGCTTGGCGGCCACATCCCGCAGATCGCGCGTGGAGTGAATGTCGTGGTTGTTGACCGCCAGGATCACATCGCCCGGCTGCAGGCCAGCGCGTGCCGCGGGGCCTTGCACGTCTTCGACCACGAGGCTGCCTTCCGTGCCCACGCTTCGTTTCTCCTCGCGCGACAGCGGCCGCACGACGAGTCCGAGCTTGGCGTCCTCTTCGGATTTGTGCGACTTCTCGGCCTGGGCCGTCCGCGTCTCGGGCTCGTCGAGTTGCTCGACGTGCACGTTCACGTTCTGCTGCTTGCCGCCCCGCCACACCTGCAACCTGGCTTCACCGCCGGGCGTGATGGCAGCGATGGCATTCGACAGCTGCGCGCTCTGCTCGACGGGCTTGTCGTTCACCTCCAGCACCACGTCTCCGGGCTTCAGGCCAGCCTTCTTCGCCGGTCCCTCGGGATCGACGAAACTCACGAGTGCACCGCGCGGCCTATCCAGTTCGAACGAGCGTGCCAGCGATGCATCGACATCCTGCACGCCGACGCCGATGCGCCCGCGTACCACGTGACCGGTCTTGATGAGCTGTTCACGGACCTGCATGGCGATGTCGATGGGAACCGCGAACGATATGCCCATGTAGCCGCCGCTCTGGCTGAAGATCATGGAGTTGATGCCGATCACTTCACCGGCGAGATCGAACAACGGCCCGCCGGAATTGCCCGGGTTCACGGCCACGTCGGTCTGGATGAACGGGATGGCGCTGCCGCCACCGACCGAGCGCGCGGTGCTGCTGACGATGCCGGCGGTGGCGGTGTTGTCGAGGCCGAACGGCGAGCCGATGGCGAGCACCCACTCCCCGGTCTTGAGCATATTGGGGTTGCCGATTCGCGCCGCGGGCAGATCGGTTTTCGCATCGATCTTGATCACGGCGACGTCGGTGCGCGCATCGCTGCCGATCACTTTCGCGGGAAATTCGCGGCGATCGGTGAGGCGCACTGTCACCTCGTCCGCCTCCTGCACTACGTGCGCATTCGTGAGAATGTATCCGTCCTTGCTGACGATGAAGCCTGAGCCAGTGCCGTGCATGATCGATGGACCTTGCGGTGCGTCGCCGGATCCAGGGCCGGGCATACCGAAGCGGCGGAAGAAGTCGCTGAGCGGATCGTCGTCGGACATGCCCTCGCCTTCGCCCGCCGTCTCGCGCTGAACGCTGCCGACAACTTCCACGTTCACCACTGAGTCGCCGTAGCGATCGACGAGCGAGCTGAAGTCGGGGAATCCGCTCACCAGCGTCGCTTTCGCGGGGCCGGCGCTCTCCTTGACCGGGAGCGCGGATGAGGACACGGCCTGCGGAATCTGCAAGGAATCCGCGTCCACCGTGGGCTTGCAGCCACCCACGAGCAGTGCGGCCATCGCGCAGGTGAGGAGCGATGAAGTGACAGGTTTCATACCGCCTTGTCGCCCATTTCGGCGCGCGTCGGTAGCGGCGAACGCTTCAATTTCCATAGGCACTGTCTGTAGCGAAGTGAGATTCGTCCTGCGCCTGCGAGGTGCCACCGCTGCTGACGGGGATCGATGCACGGGCGGATGCTGCACGCATGGCAAGAAATGTTGGGCGAAAGCCGCGGCGACGCCCGCCGGAGCAAAAAGATCCGTCGGGGATCGTGCTGGGTGTGCCGCTGGTGCTGTTGAGCGGGCTATTGCTGGCGCGCACGCCGGCGATTCAACACGCGAAGCACGGCACCGCCGGCGTACCGCCGGCGCGCGAGCAGCCCCTCGCGCAGCTCGAGCGTGACGCGGCAACCAGGAATTACGCGCGCAGCTTTGTCGCGGCGAACGGTACGAGAATGGTCATCGCACTGCGCGCGGACGAAGCGGCGCAACCCGCATTCGACGACACGCGCGTGCGGCTCGATCGCTTCTCGACGAGCGCGCGCGCGGCGCGCTGACTATTGCGCGGCGGGCTCGCGCAGCAGCATCGACAGCATGCAGTGCTGCGCGCGGCAGCGATAGGCGAACTGCCAGCGCCTGAACGCAAGCGCGCCGAGCTTGGCGACGGCGCCGAGCCCGAATGAAATGACCAGCGCCGCCGCGATCTCGCCGATGGCGCGCGCACTCAAGATCGAAGGGTTGTCATAGAACGCCTTGATGACGCCGAGGACCATCGCGAGGAACATCACGGTCGCGCCGGCCAGTGCCCCACCGCGTTTCTGCAGGCTGTTGAGCCGGTCCTGCGCGCCGGTGAGCGCGTGGCGGGTGAGCGCCGGAATCTCCAGCTGCAGCAGCTCGCGCGCGCGGAATCCGTTCACGCGTGTATCGCGCGGCAGCTGTAGCAAGTCATCCAATGAATTGACTACTCGCATGTAACCTCCTTGACTGATCGCGGCCGACAGTAGCGCCGTGAAGCGGCGACTGGATCGGCGCGACGCGTGCGGATTCATCGTTGTGTGACAAATTCCCGCCATTGATCGAGCGGATCGACAAAGTGGGCTGGGCGGGCCGTCGTTTCAATTGGCGTGACTCCGCGCGCATCGCCGCGTACCTTCGCAGCGCGCTCCGCTCACTCAGGAAGTCACGTGAAATTTCGCACCACGCTTGCCGCCGCCGCTCTCGCCTCAGGTTCCTTTTTCGCCGGCACGCTGTGGGCGCAGAAGGCCGGGAAGCCACCGCTCGAGAGCCACATATGGTCGGCGGCCGATGCGCGTGTTTCCAAAGGCGCGTGGGGCTCGATATCCATCTACACGGAGGACGGCCAACGTTCGCAAGGCACGAACTCGGTGCTCACGGCCGAGCTCACGTTCCTGCCGGGCAAGCAGCTGCAGCCGCCGCATCAGCACGTGGACGAGGAGTTTCAGTACGTCATCGAGGGGTCGGGCACGTGGTCGCTGAACGGCAAGGAATACCCGCTGAAGGCCGGCGACCTCATGTATTCGAAGCCGATGGACTGGCACGGCATCCGCAACTCGAGCGATGCGCCGATGCGGTTCTTCGTGTTCAAGTGGCAGACGCGCGGCGCCGCGGAGTAGATAGTCCGCGGCGCCGCCGTCCGGTTACTTCAACCAGCGCCACACTCCGCCGGCGAACACGGCGCCGAGCACCGGCGCTATCCAGAACAGCCACAGCTGCTGCAACGCCCAGCCGCCGACCAACAACGCCGGACCGGTGCTGCGCGCGGGGTTCACGGACGTGTTGGTGATGGGAATGCTGACCAGGTGGATGAGCGTGAGTGCGAGGCCAATGGCGAGCGGCGCGAATCCGGCCGGCGCGCGCGGATCCGTCACGCCGAGAATTATCAACAGGAAGAAGAACGTCATCAGCACCTCGGTGATGAACGCGCTCGTCTGCGAGTAGCCGCCGGGCGAGTGATCGCCGAATCCGTTCGAGGCGAGTCCGCCGGCAAGCGCGTCGGTGCCATTGCCCGAGGCGATCGTGGCGAGCAGCCAGGCGGCGAGCACGGCGCCAATCAGCTGCGCGACGATGTAGGGCACGACGTCCGCGGGCTTCACGCGCCCGCCGGCCAACAACCCGAGCGTGACGGCCGGATTGAAATGTCCGCCGGAGATGTGGCCCACGGCGTAGGCCATGGTGACTACGGTCAAGCCAAAGGCGAGCGAGACGCCGACGAGGCCGATGCCGACTTCGGGAAACTTCGCGGCCAGCACGGCACTGCCGCAACCGCCGAAGACGAGCCAGAACGTACCTAACAACTCAGCGACGGAACGCTTGAGAATGGGCATGGAAATCTCCCCGATTGTTGTTCTTGGACGGCGAACCTTAGACCCGCCATATATAAGAGTAAACAGGCCAGCCGGGGCCCCGGATTGAAGGTTTCGCCCCGGGTCAACCCAAATCCATTCCGGACGTTGTTTCCGGCATGCACTTCATTCGCACCGCCCTGCTCGTGTTCGCTTCTGGCTGGCTCGCCGCGTGTGGCGGCGATGGAGATGCCGTCGCTCCTCCCGCGGCTGCCATCCCCGATCCATTCATCGCCGTCGACCGCGCGGCGAGCGCAGCCTTTGCCGCACAGGGCATTTCCGGCATGGGCTTGTCTATCTACGACGCGAATGGCGTGAAGCGCTTCGAGCGCATGTACGGCACCTTCAGCGCGGACCAGCGCGTCGCCATCGCTTCCGCGTCGAAGATGGTGGCCGGGCTCACCATCTTCCGGCTTATCGATCAGGGCTTTCTCACGCTGGACTCGACCACGGCCGCGGTGCTCGGCTGGACCGGACCGCAAGGTGCGATCACTTTGCGCCAGCTGCTGTCGTTCACCTCCGGCATGGAGCGCGAGGCGCCGTGCACTTCATCGGTGGGCATCACGCTCGAAGATTGCGTGCAATCGATTTCGCAAATGGCATTGGTGGCGCCGCCCGGCACGCGCTTCGACTACGGCAGCACGCACCTGCAGGTGGCCGCGCGCATGGCGGAAGTGGTCACGGGCCAGACGTGGGCGAACATCTTCGCGACGCAGTTGAAGACGCCGCTTGGACTGGGCTCGCCGGATCTCGTCTGGTACACGGCGCCCCGTCAGGCGCTGGGCACGACGAATCCGCTGATCGCCGGCGGCCTGCGCGCGACGATGAATGAATATGCGAAAGTCCTGGCGCTCGATTTCAATCGCGGTGTGTACCAGGGCAATTCACTGATCGGCGGCGGGCTTTTTACCACGCAAGCGACCGAGCCGTATCCCAACGCAGTGATTGGTAACTCGCCGTTCGCCAGCGCGGGTTTGAATTTTCACTATGGGCTGACAGCCTGGCTCGAATGCCCGCCGCCGGCGACCAACTGCGCGGTGTTGTCGTCACCCGGCGCGTTCGGCTTCACGCCGTGGTTCGATCGCGACGGCGGCTACTACGCCATCCTCGGCATGGAAGTCAGCGAGTCGCAGTCGGGGATCGTGGAGTTTTCAGTGAGTCTCGCCCAGACGTTGAAGCCGCTGATACGCCAGGCGCTTTGATCACATTTTCCGGCAGGTAATTTCGCCCTCGAGCTTCACGCCGGTCTCGGTCTCGCCGCTGAAGCTCAGCAACGCGCTGTTGCCCTGGGTCATGAGCTGGGTCTTCGCCTTTCCCGCCGTCCCCTTGTTCGCGCGCTCGGCTCGCTGATACGGCTCGAGCACGGCGTCGGGCCGCGTGTCGATTTCATAGGTGGTGCTGGCCGTGCCCTTCATGCTGGCGCCGGCCTTCTTGTCCGCCACCACCAGCACGACCTGGATTTCGTTGGCGTGTTTGGGGTCGATGCTGGGCATGTCGACCGAGAGCGACGAGGTCTCGGACGACAACACCACCGACAGACTCAACGGCTTGTCGCCGAACGCGGCGATCACGCATGTTTCAGTGGGCGCGAACGTGTACTTGCCCGCGTGCGGCCCGCTGCCGACGCTGATGCTGGCGCTGCTACCGAAGCCGGCTGGTGCCTGCGAGAGCGCGGTCGCGCCCGCCAGTACGAAGCCAACCAACAAGATTCCAGAAAAGACACGCGGCGTTTTCACGGTTACTTGATGTTGTAGACCAGGTTGATGGTGGTCAGCAGATCGGTGCTTTCGGAAAGCGGCGGCGGATCGGTGTTGTAACGCACGCCAAAGCCGACTGCCATCGCCAGCGTCTCCGTCATGCTCACCTGCAGCGCCACGTCGTTTTGCAGCGCGGTGTTGTCGGAGCCGGACTCCACCTGCAGCTTGTTGGTGATCTTGGTGTGTTCGTTGAAGCTGTGTTCGAAGTCCGAGCTCAGCGTTCCCACCGGCTCGCTATCCACTTCGCCTTCGATGCGGTCGATGACTTCGCCGGCGTCGGTTTTCACCAGCGTTTCGGATTTCAGGCGGCGATAACCGGCACCGAGTGAGGCTTGAAGCTTGGTGGTGGGGTTATCAATGAACTTGTAGCTTGCGCCGGTGGACGCCGTGGCCTGGTAAGCAAAGCCGCTGAAGCGATCCTGCTCGGCGCGCAGTGCGCCGAACCACGAGAGGCGATCATTGATCTTGTAGTCCGCCTGGTATTTCCCTTCATAGCGCTGCGCGGTTGCGAAGTCGGCGTTCGCGCCATAGAGAGCGCCGACGAAGAACGCATTGATCCACTTCTCGCTCTCGTGTTTGAGGTCGAGTTTGGCATTGGCCGACTTGGCCTCGGTGTTGCCGCTGGAGAGCAGCACGCCGAGCTCGGCCTTGCCAGTCCACTGCGCCTGCGCCGCGGGCGCGAGCAGCAACGCGGAGAATACGAACGCCATCGACAGAATCTTGATACGCACGGAGAGTCCCTTCGTTCATTGTTAGAGCGGCCGCAGTTTAACGTCGGCACGCGACGCGTGCCTGCCGGGCAATCAGCTCGCGGGGATGTCTGACAGGATCGTTCCGCGCCGCCGCAAGCGGGCACGGAACTTTTGTCAGTTCAGATGGTAATTGACCTTCGTACCGGTCTGGCTCACGTACTTCAGCCGCACCAGCTCGTCGATGAGCAGGGCCACGGTCTTGTCGCCGAGCTCCCCGCCATGTTGTTTGAAATAGCTGGCGATGGTCTGCGCCAGCTTCTTGCTGGTGGCGGGTTTGCCGCTCAACGAATGCAGATGCTTGATGATGGGCGCGAGCTTCTCGGCGTGCGGCCGGCGCGGGCTCGGCACGTGGGGCGTGTGTTTGACGGCACCCTTGGCGGCCGGCACCGGCGCGCGCGGCACAACCTGCTTAGGAATCTCGGCGATCGACTTCACGCGCTTGCAGGCGATGCCCTTGGCGTGCAGGTATTCGATGAGCGGATCGAAATCCGTGTCCTTCGAAATGATGTGGATGGCGGCGCTCGGCTCTTTCTCGAGCAGGCGGCCGATGTAATACGCGATGTGCATGTCCACGGCGTTTTTCCCGGTGCGGGCGATCCTCACGTACTCGGCATTGGCGCCCAGCAACTGCATGGAGTGCGACAGCTCGAAGGAGATTCGCCCCTTGGCCTGCGCGGCGCCGACGAACACCTTGACCTTGACCTGGCCATTGGCCAGCGCGGCGAGGCTTTCGGGCTGCACGTTTTCGAAGTCGACGAGGACGTAGTTAGTGGGCATGAATTTCCGGTATCCGTTTGGCTGCGCCGAATTCTGCACCTTCAGCGAGAGGAAAGCGCGGCGGTATGTAAAAGACGCGCTGCGTCATTCGGCTCGATTCTGTGACCACTTTCCCAGGCGCGCCATCAAACTGAACAAACGCTTGCGTCGGGCCGGAATCCCTCCCACCATGTCACCGGTGTCATTTTGGCGGCTCGGTCTCGCGGGCCTTCGTTTTAGGCTGTTTTCGTGGGGGAAATCGATGTTTCTACCCTGCCTGGCACGGGTACTGGCTTACGTCCTGTCCATCGGTTTCCTCCTGGGCACCGCGCGGGCGGCCCTTCCCACCGGGGATGCGGGCCACGAGTTTCTGGCCGTCAACGACGGCTGGGGCTCGGTCCCGACGGCAGCCCTTCCCCAGGGCACCACGGGCGGCTCGAACGCTGCCTCGGCGCGTACCGTGACGGTCACGAACCGCAAGGAGCTCATCGCCGCGCTCGCGTTTCCGGACCCCGCGCCGAAGCTGATTTACGTCAAAGGCATCATCGACGTGAACGTGGACGATGCCGGCATGCCGCTTTCCTGCAAGGAATACGCGCGACCGGATCCGGCCACGGGCGAGCTGTATTCGATCTTCGCATTCATGGCCATGTACGACCCGGAAGGGCCGAACGCCCGCAACAATCCGGTGGGCGGCCAGGAAGAAGCGCGCCTGGCTTCCGCGGCAGCGCAGGAAGCGCGCGTGCACATCCGCGTCCCGCCCAATACCACGCTCTACGGCGTGGGCAGCGACGCCACGCTCGTGGGTGCCTGGCTCGACATTCGCGGCAACGGCGCCAGCCAGCCAATGAACGTAATCGTGCGCAACATCACTTTCCAGGACACGGCCGACTGCTTTCCCGAGTGGTCGCCCACCGACGGCGTCACGGGCAACTGGAACGCCGAATACGACTCGATCAGCGTGAGCCACGCCACGCACGTGTGGATCGATCACAACCGCTTTGCAGATGTGAGGACCCGCGATGAAACGCAACCGGTGTATTTCGGACACCGCTACCAGGTGCACGACGGACTCGTCGACGTCACCAGTGAGTCGGATTTCGTTACAGTGTCGTGGAACCAGTTCGCCGCGCACGACAAGACGATGCTCATCGGCAATTCCGATAGCGCGACAGAGGACCGCGAACACCTGCGCGTGACCCTGCACCACAACCTGTTCGACGGCACCGGCCAGCGCACACCGCGCGTGCGCTACGGCCGGGTGCACGTGTACAACAACGTCTATCGCGCCGACAAGGATACTAACTACCACTCGAGCTGGGGCGCGGGCACGGAATCGCAGATCTACGCCGAGAACAACTACTTCGAGATGAGCGCGAGCTTCGGGCCGATGGAAGTCATCGACGGCAAGAAAGGCACGCGCATGACGGCGGCCGGCAATTGCTGGCGCGAGCGGGATGGCTCGTGTCCGGTCGTGGACTTCGTGGCGGCCTACAACGGGCAGTTCGATCCCGACTTGAAACCGGACGCGGGTTGGACACCGACCTTGTATGGCTCGGCGAAGGGACCTGAGACGGCGGAATCAGCACGTGAACGGGTGCTGAGCGACAGTGGCCCAAGGATGGGTAAATAAGGCTGACAGGACAGTCAGGGAGAAGAAGCCGGGAGCGGGGCGCGGCGGCTAAACTTGCGCCTCGCTCCACGGCTCTCGAATCAGAACTCCGAATATTTCTTGGCGCTGCCGCGTGCTTTGTCCACCGGGTATTTCTGCGCATTGAGCTCAATTTTCTCTCTTGCGGCCTCGAGCAGATTCACATCCAGCTTGTCGGCGAGCCGCACCAGGTAATTCAGCACGTCGGCCATCTCGTGCCGCACCTTCTGCAGTTCTTCAGGCGCGAGATTGCGCGACTGGCCTTCCGTCAGCCATTGAAAGCGCTCGAGCAGCTCGGCGGCTTCGACGGAGAGCGCCGACGCCAGATTCTTGGGGCTGTGGTACTGGTCCCAGTCGCGCTCTTCGGCGAATTTGCGCAGCGCGTCGCGGAGCTGGGTGAGGCCGTGAGGGTTCGGTGCGTTCATATCGACCTCACGATTGCTTCTTCGCCGAGCGGCTTGCGCCGCTTCACGCGGATGCTCTCGGCCCACTCGGCCGCGAAATCGCGCTGCATGTTGCGGTTGATGATGTAAGTGACGGTCATCGCGATCAACGCGCCGAGCGACGCCAGCGCCATATCCTTGTGCGCGTCCCAGACGTCGCCCTGCGTACCTAGATAGGCGGCGCCGAGGTCGCCACCCAGCACCACGGCGGCACCCCACTCGATGAGCTCGTAGAGCATGGAGGTGGACATGGTGAGGTCGAGCGGCAGGAAGTAGCCCCAGAAGCCGCGCACGTTGCCGATGCGCAGGAACATCTCACGGATCGGGTACGCGAGCAGCAGCCCGTACAGGAAGTGCACCAGCCGATCGAAGTGATTGCGGCCGCCGGCCAGGAACGGGAACCACTCCTGGTACGGCACCTTCGCATAGGTGTAGTGCGCGCCGAGCGCGTGAAACATCATGAACACGAAGATGCAGGTGTACGAGATGCGCGACAGCGGGAAGGATTTGTAGGTGAATCCCAGCAACCCGGCGCCAAACACCACCAGCACGTTTTCGGTCACCCAATCGGCACGATCCAGCGGCGAGACGGCCATTGCCACCCACCAGATGGCGTAGACGACGCCCAACATCCACAGATATGACTTACGTGCCATGGTTTTTTCCTTCGCCGCCCCTGATGACGCGCTTCGTGTAACTCGCCAGGTCCGCGCGCAGCTCCGGCAGGAATAGATAGATGCCGATGATGTTGGGGATGGCCATGCAGAAGCTGCACGAGTCGACGATGTTGACGACCTGGTCGAGCGGAAACGTGGCGGCGATGGACAACATGCCGCACAGGAACAGCCGGAATGCCACGCGGCTCGGCTTCTTCTCGCCGAACAGCCACGTCCATGCCTGCTCGCCGTAATAGCCCCACGCCAGCACGGTGGACAGGGCGAACAGCACGGCCACCACCGCCAGCACGCCCGGAAACCACGGCACGACCGTCTTGAAGGCGTCCGAGGTGAGCGCGATGCCGACGTTGTCACTGGTCTGGTTGACGCCGCTGACCACGATGACCAGCGCCGTGAGCAGGCAGATGATGATGGTGTCGAGGAACGGCTCCATCAGCGCCGCAAAGCCCTGCGACATGGGTTCATTGGTGCGCACGGTGGCATGCGCCATGGGCGCCGACCCGATGCCCGCTTCGTTCGCGAAGGCGGCGCGGCGGAATCCCTGGATCAATGCGCCGACGACACCACCGGCGACGGCGTGCGGCGCGAACGCTTCACGCACGATGGTCGCGAACGCGGGCAGGATGTTGGAGTAGTTCACGGCCAGCACGACCAGACAGGCGACGATGTACAGCAGGCACATGAACGGCGACAGCTTGTCAGTCCAGTACACGATGCGCTTCACGCCGCCAAACAACACGATGCCGATCCACACCGCGACGATGAGGCCAAACAGGAATGCCTGGTCGAAGCCGGTGACTTCCCGGACCTGCGAATAGGCCTGGCTGACCTGGAAAATGGTGACGGAGCCGCCGATCGCGGCGACGCAGAAGAATCCCGCGAGAAATTTGCCGAGCCGTGGCAGGCCGCGTCGCCCCATCGCCTCGGGCACGTAATACATCGCGCCACCAGTCACCGTGCCGTCAGCGCGCACGCGCCGGTATTTCACTGCGAGTGTGACTTCGGCGAACTTGAGACTCATGCCGAGGAATCCGGCGAGCATCATCCACAACGTGGCGCCGGGACCGCCGAGTGTCACGGCCACCGCGACACCACCAATGCTGCCGAGTCCCACGGTACCGGAAACCGCCGTGCTCAGCGCCTGGAACGGCGACGCTTCACCGGCGTGTTTGTGGCTGGAGTAATCCCCACGGATCACCTGCGCCGAGTGGCGGAATCCGCGCAGGTTGACGAAGCGAAACGCCAGCGTGCAGACGATGCCGCCCACGATGAGCCACACCACGATGAGCGGCAGCTGCGCTCCGGCGACCGGCACCGAATAGAAAACAACCTTGCCTAGCCAGTCGGCGACGGGCGCGAGAAATGCGTTGATGGTCTGGTCGATGGTCATCGGTGCAGCGCGTCCCTGATTCTTCTTATAGTCTGTGCGTGGCAGTGTATCGGGAGGCAAGTTGCTTGTGCATGCGCGTTTGGCATTAGCTCTGGCGCTGGTGGCGCTTCCGGCGGCCGCGGATGACGCCGACAGCCACCGCTGGCAGCGCGTGCTCGTGGGTGAGCAGAAGATCGGCCACGCCGAGATCACGCGCCGCGAGGAAGGTGAGCGGATTCTCGAATCCGAGCGCGTGGAGATTCAGCTCGGCGCGCCGGGACGCCGCGTGCTCTATCGCGTGAGCGTCGACACCGAAAGCTCGAGGGACGGCGCGTTGCTGCGCCTGAAACGCGACGTCAGGACGCGCGAAGGCCATTCGCTCGTCGACGCCCGCGTGCAAGGAGAAGACCTGCTCATCGCCAACGGTACCGGCAGCGTCAGCTCGCAGACGCTCGTGGGCGCCGCGCATGATTTGAAGTCCGAGATGTTCGCGCAGGCCTGGCTGGCCGCCGTCGCGCGCGGCGAGTCGCGCGAGCCACTCTCGTACAGATCCTGGGATCCGGTGAAACTGGCGGTGGTGGATGTCGCGCTCGCGCGCCTGCCGGGCGCCGAGGTGCGTGTCGAACGCCGGGTGCGATCGGCGCGGCAGGCGACCTCGACCGTGCAAGTGCTCGACTCCGCCGGGCTCGTGGTCCGCGAGTCGCTGCGCATCGGCTCGATCGACGTGACGCTGGTTGAAAGCAGCGAGCGCGACGCGCTCGCCAGGAACGACACTTTCGATCACGTGTCGGAGCAGCTGCAAAAGTCCCCGTACCGGATTCCGGCCAGCGACATGCAGGCGAAGATTCGCTACGGCTTCGACAATCACGGCGCCGCACCGCAGTTGCCGGTGGGCGCGGGCCAGCGCACCTGGACGAACGGCCAAACTACTTTCATCCAGGTTTGCGCCGAGTGTGCGCTGGATCCGATGGCGATTTCGGCGGACGAGCGCCGGCAGGCATTGCAGGCCACGCCGTGGTTGCAGTCCGGCGATGTAAACCTCGCGCGGCGCGCCATCGCGCTCACCACCGGCATGAGCGATGACGTCGCCAGGATGCGGCGCCTGACCAGGTTCGTTCGCGATCACATGTCAGTGGAGCGCATCGACATGCTGGGTTACGGCACGGCACTCGAGGCTTACGCCACCAAGCGGGGCGACTGCACCGAATACGCCGTGTTGCTGGCGACGCTTGGTCGCGCCGCCGGCATCCCGACGCGCGTGGCGATTGGTCGCGTGTATGCGCGGCATTTCGAGGGACGCCACCACGTATTCGTACCGCATGCGTGGGTGCAGGCCTGGAACGGAAGCGGCTGGCAAAGCTTCGATGCCGCCATCGGCACCTTCGACAGCACGCACCTGGCCTTCGCGGTGAGTTACGACGGCAGCCCGGCGAATCATTTCACCGGCGCCACGCTGGCGCGCGAGCTCACCTTGACGAGTGCCGCGCGCGTGGTGCCGCGCAAGAGCGCGACGAACTAGCTATCGGCCGTCGTCGTCGATGACGGGAAGATCCGGCGGCGCGTCTTTGCCGTCGTCCTTCCATTCGGCCTGGTCGCCCTTCTGCACTCCGCCGACGATCACCCAATCCTCATAGTCATCGCAGTTCGGCAGCGCGTTCGGATTGGCGACCGGCGACATGCCTTCGACCAATGGTTCTTCCGCGGCCGCGGGCAGGCTGACGAGCGCCGCGGCGGCCATGGTCCCAACGACAGCCGCGGCAGCAAGACCCCGTTTGCGCAATGTGCTTACCGGTACGCGCACGGTGTAAGCCACGCAGACCTTGCCGCTGCACGAGCTCATGAACCCGGTGCGCTCGCGGGAATTCATGCGATCGAGATCGTGGACGGAGCGGTCGCAGAGCGTGCAGTGCTCGGTGGCACCGCGCGGCAGCTGCTTGCCGGCGATTGGGCAGGGAGAGTCGACAACGGGTACGCGGGCCATGTCACACCTCGTGTTGTGAGATGGAAGCTACGCCTGCCGCGTGATGTGACGCAAGAAGCAGTTCACGCAAACATCTCTTAGTGGCGAGGCCGTGGCGCAATCGGGCAACCTGACAATAATCGCGACTTCCTTCACGAACCGGACGAATCACGAATCCATCTATTGCGAGCGAGGCGCACCGGCTTCTAACCTGATCGCAACGAAAAATCCGGCGAGGTCGTTCGATGCTCCGCGAGGGTCGCATGTTCGGGTTCGCGCTCTGCACGCTTGTGGCATCGCTCATGTTTGCGCCCGCGCGCGGTATTGCCGGTGACGACACCGGCAAAGCGCTGGTTGCGTCGGCCGCGCCGCTCGACATTCCTCATCGGCTCGACCTCGACGCCAAGGCGGCGCGGAAACGCACGCCGACGAACATCGAAAGCTCGCAACTGCTCGATCCGACACCCGGGCTTGTGCCGCTGCCCTTTCCGAGAAACAACGACGTGCGCGCGCGCATTCTCACGCCCGGGCTGCGTCGCACGCCGGTGGTGGGCTGGATCGCCGCGAATCTGTATCGCGACAAGAAAGACAACGGCTGGTGTCTCGAAATCGATCCGGGCGAAGGCGAGTACGTGGTTTTCTATCGCGTGCACCTCAGGTAGACGCGCTCAACCACAGGCGCGATGAAAAATTGTCAGGGCCCGATCCACTTACGCGGTTCGCGCGCGTGGACCCCGTGCCCGACCAGCCACTGGTACACGCCTTCGGTTTGCCCCGGATCGATCCACCGCTTGCCGTGGATGTAGAGCGCGGTCACGCGATCGCCGCTGAAGATCTGCACCTGCGAATAGCGGCCCATGTGCTGCAGTGCCACGCCGTCCATGTTGTTGAGCGTCAGCTGCAGCTCGGACATCAGGTATCCGTCTTCCAGGCTGAAGAGATTCAGGTCCTTGGCGGTCTGGACATAGACGCAGTCGAAGAACTCGGGCGGATCGTCGGTTTCCACCACGGCCGCCGAGCACTGCTTGCGCAGCTGCGCATCGGCCGGCGTGACGCCGGCGCTCTGCAGCATCTGGTCGTCGTCGACCGCGCGCTGCACGTCACGGTAGTTGGAAGCGGCGCAGACGCCGGCGGTGAGCCATAGAACGGAAAAGAATAAGGCGCGCATGCCGCCGACTTTATTCGCCGCCAGGCGGCCGTCCTGTCAGCGGGGATTACCTCGGCGTATGAGCCGCTTCCCCGTTTCTTCGAGGCGAAAAAAAACGCGTACAGGCCCTTCCGTTCCTGTACGCGTCTGTCCAGCAAAAAGTCTCACGAGGGGGGAGGAGAACATTCCGCAGACGGACTAGATAAAGCAATCTGCGTGCCAACTCCGCCGCGGGCAAAAACGCCGGGAAACGCCGCAAATCGGCCTTCTGACAGCTCGTCTGGAAAATGACATCCCAGGATGGGTGCATCTGCCCCGAAATCGCTTCGATCCGGTGCAACCGAGCGTTGCTTCAGTTGATCCGCACGCGGAACTGGATCGTGAATGCTGGATTGTTGCCGCCGCTCGCGGCGGACATGACGCCCGCAGGCACGATACGCACGGCGCGCACCGCGGGATCGAAGCCATTCACGTCGGGCGAGGGCGTGTAGGTATACGGCCCGCTCAATCCCGTCGATGAATACGTAACGTTGGTGGCGTACGTGTAGGTGAGCCCGCTGGCGGTCGCACCGTTGATGAACACGACAGGATTGCCCGAGGCGGTCGACACGTACATCGCCGAGTTGGCCGGAATCGGATCGGAGATTTCGAGCGTGCTTGCGTCCACGGTGCCCGGCCCGCTGTTGGTCACGGTCACGTCATAACGCACCACGGCCTGAGGAATGCGTTTCGGATTGGTGGTGTTGTTCACCGGGTCCGACAGCACCGTCGAGGTCTTGAGGATGGTCAGTGACGGCTGCGGGATCACCACGGTGAAGCTACCGACGCCGAGGTCGGTGACCGTGCCCTCCACGCCTTCATTGCCGGTGACGCGCACCGTCCAGCCGCCGAGCGACGGCGAGGCGGGCACGGTGTACTGGTACTGGAAGATACAGGTGGAGGCGGTGAGCGAATTGCAGGTGGCCGGCGCGCCCTGCGCCGTCATGAGCTGGTTGTTCACCTGCGTCACGTTGGCCGGATCGATGATGGTGATGCGCGCACTCGAGATATCGAAGCTGCCGAACGGATCGCTGATCTGCGCGCGAACGAACACATTCGTGCCGGGGTAGAACGTGGTCTGCGCCACGCCACCGTTGAACGCGGCGCTGTACGTGCTCACGCTGTCGATGTTGATGACCGTGGTGGTATTGAGCTCGACGCGCGAGTTGTTAGGCACCACGCCGGTCGTACCGGCGTTGCCGTTCGGCCAGATCGTCACGGTGTTGGCGCCCGCGGCGTTGGCCACGGTCAGGGTGAGCGTGGCGCCCACCGGCACGGTGCGCAGCGTGGCGTTGGCGAGCGTGAAGCTCACGAGCGCCGGCGTCGTGGTGCTGTTGTTCGGGTTCACCGACTGCGTCTGCGTGACGCTCAAGCCGCCCGCGCTCGAGATGAGCGTGACCGTGACGTTGCGGGCGCCGGTGCCGCCATTGCGCGACAGCCACAGGCGCACGGGAATATTGCCCGTGGGCACGACCAGCGCTTTCTGCAGCGCGGGTGTGATGACCCAGGTGGACGAGCCGCCGGTGGCGACGTTTTCGTTCGTATCGGCGGCGCTCGGGCGATTGCGCGACAGCGAGCGCACGTTGGCCGCGTCGCGGCGCAAGTACAGGAATTTCACGCCGGCACTCGGAATCAGCGAAGGATTCACGATCACCTGCGGTGCCGCCGGATTGTTCTCCGGGCCGTTCGGATTCGTGACCGTCGCCGTGTTGTCGATGGTTTCGCCGGGCGCGGTGCCGGCGATCACCGTCACATCGAACACCACGGTGACCGCGCTGCTGGCCGACACCGTAATGCCGGAGACCGTGATCTGACCGTTGTTGTTGGTGCCGGCTGGCGGTCCCGCGAAGGCGCTGGTGGCGCCCGCGGGAATCGAGACGAAACCGCCGAAGGTGGTGTTGTCGGGAATGCTGTCGGTCAGCGAGACGTTGATGGCCTGCCCGCCGGCACTTTCGTTCAGGGTGATCGTGTAACGCAGCGTGTCGCCCGGTGAGGCTTCGCCGCCACTGAGATCGACCACCGTCTTGGTCGAGGTCGAAAGCGTCGGGTCGATGGTCGCGGTGACGTCCGTGGTCGTGTTGTTAGTCGTCACGAGCTCATAGCTCGGCGTGCTGACCGTAACGCTGTTGGTCACCGAAGCGGCCGCTGTCTCGGCGACGTTGACCACGATGTTCAGCACCGGGAACGAGGCGCCCGGGTTGAGCGTGGCGGGATGCGTGCAGGTCACCAGCTGGCCGACGGCGCCGCAGGTCCAGCCGCTGCCGCTCGCGGAGTTGTAGGTGAGACCGGCGGGCAGCGTGTCCTTCACGGTGACGGTGTTGTCTTCACGCTCGGCGCTCGCCGAGTTCGACACGGTGATGGCGTACGTGCCGGTGGCGCCGGCCACGAAGGTGCCCGCGTGGGTCTTGGTCACGGCGAGGTCGACCGCCGGATCGGACGTGGCGCTGACGATCTGCGCCATCAACAACACCAGGTCGGCGCCGGCCGAGTAGGTAGTCGTGCCGCTCGTCTGGCCCGGCGACAGCAGCGCGCTGATGTCGTACTGGTCGACGTCGATGCCGTAGCTGGTCTGGATGCCCTGCGTGTTGATGGTGCCGTCGAACTGCTGAATGGTGGGCACGCTGCCCGGCACGTTGAGGCCGTCGTCGAGCAGGCTGCCGTTGTAGCGCAACGCCTCGTCGATGCCGTTCATCTGGTCGGAGTTGGCCGGGTCGCCTTCGAGCGTGAACACCGCGATGCGTCCGTCGATGCTGGCGGCGGGAACGCGGAAGCCGTCGGGGGTCAACACCACCTGGCTGCCGCGAAAGGGCGCCAGGCCGTCGTACAGGTTGATGGCGCGCAGCCGCTCGCTGGCCGATTCGTAGATGACGATGAGGCTCCAGCCGCTAACTACCGCGCTGACGTCGCAATGCGGCGAGCCGGTGACCACGGTGAGGCCGCCGAAAGTGTAATTGCCGTTGCCGGTCACGATGCTGGTGACGTTGGCGAAGGCGCCGAAGAACGGCAGGTTGGGAGTGACGCCGGTATAGGTCGCCGCGAAGGTGCGCGAGGCGGTGACGGTATTGCCGTTCAGCGTGACCGAAGTGTCGGCCGAGCCGCCTGAACCGCCCCAGTACAGGTAGGCATTGCGAATGGTGGTGCCAACGGGAATACCCGACAGCGCCGTGGTGCTGGTGGCGTTGAGGTTGCAGGTGTTGGTGTCGCTGTTGCGCAGCGAGCCGCCGGTGGTCACGAAGTTGATGTGGCCGGTGTCGCGCACGAAGCGCGTGATCGCCTGCGCGCCGGCCGTGTTCGCGCCGAATAGCGCGAGCACCAGCAACGCAAGGCGACATCCGCGGCTTTTGAGGCCACGGATGCCGTGACCGGACGGCTCTCTCATGGGGGCAATTTTGGCAGCCGCGCTGCGCTGCAGTCGGGCGCACCTCTCATAATGCAGGCGCCCGTAAGTCCCGGATTGAGAACGACTTCACACCCTTCCGGGCAGCCGCTTTCAGACCTTCGACAATGGTGCTACCAGCAGGACCGGGCCGGTTGGCGCCCCGGTGGGCGAGCCCCCTTCGGGCTCCAGGCTGACCGCGATCTGGTGCGAGTTCGCGAGCGCTGCGCGCTGCGCGGCGCTGAGCACGCGGTGATGGTCGCCGGTGTGCGGCATGAGGCCGAGCGAGACCGGCGCACCGCCGCCGTCGGGCAGCGCCCACAGTTCGTGCGACTTGCCGGGCGCGAGGTCGTGCACCACGTTCACGTGCAGCCCGAGCTCCTGGTTGTCGCCGAGGATCTCGACGCGCCAGTAGATAGTCTGCGGGTCGGCCTGCAGGAACGACCGTTGCGTGAGCGGCGGCTCGGGTTTGTGGGTGACGAACACGCCGACCACGACGAAGAAGATCAGCGACGCGGCGATGGCCAGCCAGCGCATGGCGGGTTGGCGTTGGAGTCTGCGCAGCCCGAGCGTGGTCTCGATGCCGCGCCACACGGTAGCCGGCGGCGGCACCGGCAGCAGCTGCGGTTCCAGGCCCGCGAGCCTGTCTTCCCAGGCTTTCACGAGTGCCCCCACCTGCGGCGACAGCAGCCAGCGCTCGAAACGCCGGCGCGCGCGGTTGCGCAGGGTGCCGAGTACGTATTCCGCCGCGAGGCGGTCCACCAGTTCGCGATTGGCGCTCTTCATGTCGCCTGGCCTCCGGGCGACAGGCACTCCTTGAGCGCGAGCAACCCGCGCCGGATCCAGCTCTTCACGCTGCCCAGCGGATTGGTGGTGAGCTGCGCGATTTCATCGTGCGAGCGGCCTTCCACGAACGCGAGCGTGAGGCATTTTCGCGTGTTGTCGTTCAACTGTCCGATGCAGTGGTCGAAGTTGTTAGGCTTCTCGAGGCCGCCGGCCTCGGCGGCCGATTCGTCGGGAATTTCCGCGATGGTGTCGTCCGAGACCAGCGTCATGCGCTCGCGGCGCATCAGATCGATGGCGCAGTAGCGGGCGATGGTCACCATCCAGGCGAGCGCGCGGCCGCGGTGCGCTTCGAATTGAGCGGCACGCTGCCAGATGCGGACGTAGACGTCCTGCAACACCTCTTCCGCCACCGACCGCCGCCGCAACATGCGCAGCAGGCGCGCGAACAGAATGGGCGAGGTCTTGTCGTACAACTTGCGGAAGGCGGTCGTGTCCTGGGCCGCGCATTTCTGCAGCAGCTGGGCAAGCTCGATCTCCGGCGGCAAGGTATCGATCCGGTTCATGAAGTGTTCTACGCGGCCGAATTGAACGTGGATGCAGCGCCGCGAAACTCTAGCACGCAATGGGACATATGCCGGACAATGGCCGCCCCCATGACTTCATCCCGCGCCGCGCTGACGTTCGTCCTGCTGTCTGTATTCATCGACAGTCTGGGCTTCGGAATCATCATCCCCTCGCTGCCCACGGTGATCATGCAGCTCACCGGTGAGCCCGTGAGCACGGCCGCGGACTGGAGCGGCTACCTGATGGCGGTGTACGCGCTGCTGCAGTTCTTCATGGCGCCCGTGTTCGGAAATCTCAGCGACCGCTTCGGTCGGCGGCCACTGCTGCTCTTTTCGCTGTTCGCGTTCGGCGTGGATTTCCTGCTGACCGGGCTCGCGAAGTCGATGACCTGGCTGTTCGTCGGCCGCGCGTTCGCCGGCGTGTTCGGCGCGTCGTACTCCACCGCCGGCGCGTACATCGGCGACATCAGCGATGACGGCAACCGCGCCAAGAACTTCGGATTGATCGGCGCGGCCTGGGGCAGCGGTTTCACTTTAGGGCCAGTGATCGGCGGGTTCGTGGCCGAGCACTTCGACGTACGCGCGCCGTTTTTCGTGGCCGCGGCGCTGGCGCTGGCGAACGTGGCTTTCGGCTTGTTCGCGTTGCCGGAGTCGTTGCCGCCCGAAAGAAGACGGGCTTTCGAATGGGCGCGCGCCAATCCGTTCGGCGCGTTCAGGAGCCTGACCCATCTACCCACGGTCGCGGGGTTGCTGTTTGCCGTGTTCCTCTACCAGATGGCGCACGATTCGCTGCCCGCGGTATGGATGTTCTACACGCAGCACAAGTTCGGCTGGGGTCCGGCCGAAACCGGCTGGTCGCTGACGTTCGTCGGCGTCATGACGGTGATCGTCATGGGCGGTTTGACCGGCTACGCCGTGCCCAAGCTCGGCGAGCGCCGCGCGATCGTCGTCGGATTCCTGTTGATGACCCTGGGCTTCATCGGCTACGCGCTGGTGCCGCAGGGCTGGATGATCTACCCGGCGATCGTGGTGGGATCGCTCGGCGGCATCGCCAATCCGGCGATGCAGAGCGTGATGTCGAAGCAGGCGGGACCCAGTGCGCAGGGCGAGCTGCAGGGGGCGGTGGCGAGTCTCGCCAGCGTCGCCGCGATCTTCTCGCCCATCTTCATGACGCAGCTGTTCAGCTATTTCTCCACGCCCGCGGCGCCCGTGGTGTTGCCGGGCGCGCCCTATCTAGTGTCGGGCGTGTTCGTGTTCTTCTGCGTGCTCATCTGCCTGAGGGTGGTGCCGGGCGGAAAAGGGGACATTCCTATTTTTCGCGGCGAAAAATAGGAATGTCCCCTTTTCCGCCCCTGCCCGCACCACTCCTCCCTCACATCTCGATGGCCTTCGGCCACAGCCACCCGAACGCGCCGGCGACCAGGCAGGCGTAGATCAGTCCGTCGAACATGAGCTTGAACGTCGTACCCCAGGCGCGGCGGTACCAGATGGACTGCGGCACCTGCGCCAGCGAGAACCCCATGAACGCGGTGGCGCCGACGTAGCGGAACACTTCGTCATAGTGAGCGCCAGGCGCGAGCGCGTGGCTGGCGATGTACGCCGAGAAAAATGCCACGAGCAACAGGAACACGAACCACTGAATCATCATTGCGGCCATGCCGTGATCCCCGGGCGGCAGCGCCGTGATGATCCAGTTGGGACCCTGGCGCAGCTTTTCCTTGAAATCCGGCGAACCCATCTCCTTCATGGATTTGCAGCGCGGCAGCATGTAGTCGCCGGGCGGCACATTGAGCGCGCCGATTGCGGCGCGGGCCTTTTCCTCGTCGGGTAACGGCGGGTATTCGTTCTTGTGCCACGGCAGCACCATGTGAATGATGTTGCTGGCGATGAACGCGAAAACGGCGCCTAACAGGATGGGCAGCCACAGCGCACTGAGCTCGGTCATGACGATCTCCCGATCTGGCCAATGAAGTTCTTGTTTTCCGGCGACGCGCATTCTGCAGCGCTTTTCCTACTTGAACAACCGCTTGCGGCGGCGCAATGCTCCCGGCGACACTGCCGCATGCGCAAATCTCTCGCCTATCTGCTGTTGATGTTCGCGGTCTGCTGCCCGATCGCCTGGGGCGAGGAAGCGGCCGATGCGCAGCGGCAACTCATCGACGCCCAAATCGCGCAATTCCCGCCCGAAGCGGGTACCGGGAGCCGTGTCTTCTTCGTCGGCTTCGCCGGCTACGGCGAGGAGCGCGTCTTCGCCGAGGAGATCAAGCTCGCCGCGTTGCGCGTGGGCGAAAAATTCGGCTCGGCAACGCGCTCGGTGTTGCTGATCAATGACCGGCGCGACATGAAGACCTACCCTTTGGCCTCAGTCTCATCTTTGCGCTATGCCTTCAAGGCCCTGTCCGCGGTCATGAACCGCGACGACGACGTCTTGTTCCTCGCATTGTCCTCGCACGGCTCGCCCGACGCGACCATCGACGTCTCGAACGAAGGCATGACGCCACAGACGCTGGGCGCGCCGACGCTCGCCGAGATGCTGGCCGATTCCGGATTCCGTTGGAAGGTGATCGTGGTGTCGGCGTGCTTCTCGGGCACGTTCATCAAGCCGCTCGCGGACGATCACACCATCGTGATCACGGCCGCCGCGAAGAATCGCAGCTCGTTCGGCTGTTCGGACACGCGCGAGCTCACCTACTTCGGCGAAGCGTTCTACCGCGATTCGCTGCCCGGCGCGGCGGATCTGCGCGCAGCCTTCGAAGCGGCGCGCGCGGATATCCGGCAACGCGAAAGGGACGAACGCTTCAGGGCATCGAAGCCGCAGGCGCATTTCGGCGAGCTGATGGAAGCGAAGCTGCGCGATTTCGAGCAGAAGTGAAGGGGCGGTACCGGGTTGGGATTCTCGTGAGAACCCGGATGCCATGTGTGAGTCGCCGCGATCGCCGCTTCTCACGAGAATCCCAACCCGGTACCGCTTACGGCAGCTCGGTGGTTCCCATGAGATAGCGGTCGCATTCGCGCGCGGCCCCCCGGCCTTCGTTGATGGCCCACACCACCAGCGACTGCCCGCGGCGCGCATCGCCCGCCGCGAACACGCCCGGCACGCTGGTGCCGTACTTGCCGTATTCGGCTTTCACGTTGCTGCGCGCGTCGATCTCGACTTTCAGGTCCTTGAGCAACGACTGCTCCGGTCCGAGAAATCCCATGGCTAACAACACCAGCTGCGCGGGAGTTTCCTTCTCGCTGCCGGGTTGCTCGACGGGCACGAACTGACCCTTGTCGTTCTTTTCCCATTTGATGTTCACGGTGACCACGCCGGCGAGATTGCCGGCCGCATCGCCGACGAACTTCTTCACGGTAGTCAGGTAGGCGCGCGGATCGGCGCCGAATTTTGCGGCCGCTTCCTCCTGGCCGTAGTCCATCTTGTAGACCTTGGGCCACTCGGGCCAGGGATTGTCCTCGGCGCGATCCATGGGCGGCAGGGGCATGATTTCGAGCTGCGTGAGGCTTCTGCAGCCCTGGCGCATCGACGTGCCGACGCAGTCGGTGCCGGTATCGCCGCCACCCAACACGACCACGTCTTTTTCCTTCGCCGTGATCGGCGTGGCCTCCGGCGTGTCCTTGAGCACGGCCTGCGTGCTCACGGTCAGGAAATCCATCGCGAAGTGCACGCCCTTGAGATTGCGGCCTTCCACCGGCAGATCGCGCGGCAGCGTGGCGCCGGTGCAGATCACGGTGGCGTCGAAATCCTTCACCAGCAACTCGGCCTCGACGTTCTCGCCGACGGTGGCGTTGCACAGGAACTTGATGCCTTCCTTTTCCAGCAGCGCGATCCGTCGCGCGACCACTTCGCGCTTGTCGAGCTTCATGTTGGGAATGCCGTAGGTGAGCAATCCGCCCGGACGATCGGCGCGCTCGAGCACGGTCACGGAGTGACCCGCCTTGTTGAGTTGCGCGGCGGCGGCGAGGCCCGCGGGACCGGAGCCGATGACCGCGACTTTCCGGCCGGTGCGCGTCGTCGGCGGCTCGGCCACGATCCAGCCTTCTTCGAAGCCACGGTCGACGATGGCGTTCTCGATGTTCTTGATGGTGACCGGCGGTGCATTGATGCCGAGCACGCAAGACCCTTCGCAGGGCGCCGGGCACACGCGCCCGGTGAACTCGGGAAAGTTGTTGGTGCGATGCAGCCGATCGAGCGCCTCACGCCACAGGCCGCGGAAGACGAGATCGTTCCACTCCGGAATGAGGTTGTTCACCGGGCAGCCCGAAGCCATGCCGGAGATCAGTTTGCCGGTGTGGCAGAACGGTACGCCGCAGTCCATGCAACGCGCGCCCTGCTGGCGCAGGCGCTTCTCGTCCATGTGGTGGTGGAACTCGTTCCAGTCGCGCACGCGCTCGACCGGTGTCCGGTCCACCGGCAGCTCGCGCAGATACTCGATAAATCCTGTTGGCTTTCCCATCTATCTATAACTTCTTCTTAGTTTCCGCCGACGCGCGCGAGATCGCGCGCGTTCTCTTCGAACGCCGCCATGATGGCCTCGTCGCCCGACAATCCCTGGTCGTGCGCACGCTTGAGGCAGGCGAGCGCGCGCTTGTAGTCTTTCGGAATCACGCGCGCGAACTTCGGCAGCTTGGTCGGCCAGGCCGCGAGAATCGCCTTGGCGTGCTCACTGCCGGTGTACTGCACGTGCTTTTGAATCAATGCGCGCAGGTCTTCGGCTTCCTTCGGATCGTCGACGCGCTCGACGTCCACCATCTGGCTGTTCACGCGCGCCGGGAATTCATTGTTCTCATCGAGCACGTAAGCGATGCCGCCCGACATGCCCGCGGCGAAATTGCGGCCCGTGGGGCCCAACACGACCACCCGTCCGCCGGTCATGTACTCGCAGCCGTGGTCGCCCACCGCTTCGACGACCGTGTCCACGCCCGAATTCCGTACCGCGAATCGTTCGCCGGCCATGCCGCGCACGAACACCTCACCCTTCGTCGCTCCATATAGAGCGACGTTGCCGACGATCATGTTCTGCTCGGAAGGAAACGTGGCGAGCGAGGAGGGAAACACCGCGAGCTTGCCGCCCGACAGTCCCTTGCCGAAGTAATCGTTGGCGTCGCCCTCGAGCGAGAAGCTCATGCCGTTCGGCATGAACGCGCCGAAGCTCTGGCCAGCCGAGCCTTTGAATTTGATCTGGATGGTGTCCTCGGGCAATCCCGCGGCACCCCATTTCTTCGTGACCTCGCTGCCCGTGATGGTTCCCACCACGCGATTGACGTTGCGCACCGGCAATTCCGCCGACACCTTCTCGCCACGCGCTATTGCCGGTTCGCACAGGCCTAACAAGGTGGTGACGTCGAGCGACTTGTCGATGCCGTGATCCTGGCCGATCTGGCGGAAGCGCCCGATCTCGGGTCCCGCGTCCGGCGCGTAGAGAATGTTGCTGAAGTCGAAGCCCTTGGCTTTCCAGTGATCGATCGCCGCGCGCGGCTCGAGCATGTCGACGCGGCCGACCATGTCCTCGAGCTTGCGGAAGCCGAGCTGCGCCATGATCTCGCGCAGGTGCATGGCGATGAACCGCATGAAGTTCACGGCGTGCTCGGGCTTGCCGGCGAATTTCTCGCGCAGGCGCGGATCCTGCGTGGCAACGCCCGCGGGGCAGGTGTTCAAGTGGCACACGCGCATCATGATGCAGCCCACCGCCACCAGTGGCGCGGTGGCGAAACCGAATTCCTCGGCGCCTAACAAGGCGGCGATGGCGACGTCACGGCCCGACTTCAACTGTCCGTCGGTCTCGACCACGATGCGGCTGCGCAGGTTGTTGATGACCAGCGTCTGGTGCGTCTCGGCGAGCCCGAGCTCCCACGGCAGGCCGGCATGCGTCAGCGACGTGAGCGGCGATGCGCCGGTGCCGCCGTCGTGGCCCGAGATCAGCACCACGTCCGCGTGCGCCTTGGCGACTCCCGCGGCAATAGTACCCACGCCGACTTCGGCGACGAGCTTCACCGAGATGCGCGCCTCGCGATTCGCATTCTTGAGATCGTGGATGAGCTCGGCCAGATCTTCGATGGAGTAGATGTCATGGTGCGGTGGCGGCGAAATGAGACCGACACCCGCCGTCGTGTGCCGAGTCTTGGCGATCCACGGATACACCTTGGTACCCGGGAGCTGTCCGCCCTCGCCGGGCTTGGCGCCCTGTGCCATCTTGATCTGCAGTTCTTTCGCATTGACCAGGTAGTGGCTGGTCACGCCGAAGCGGCCCGACGCCACCTGTTTGATGGCCGAGCTCTTCGAGTCGCCGTTGTCCATCGGCACGTAACGATCGGGGTCTTCACCGCCCTCGCCCGTGTTGCTCTTGCCGCCGATGCGGTTCATGGCGATGGCCAGCGTCTCGTGCGCTTCCTTGGAGATCGAGCCGTAACTCATGGCGCCTGTCTTGAAGCGCTTCATGATGCTCTCGACGGACTCCACTTCGTCGATTGAAATCGACTCGCCCTGCTTGAAGTCGAGCAGACCGCGCAGCGTCGAGAGATTCTTCGCGCGGTCGTCGATGAGCTCGGCGTAGCTCTTGTAGGTGGCGTACGAACCCGTGCGCACCGACTTCTGCAGCCGGTGGATGGATTCCGGGCTGAACAGGTGGAACTCGCCGTCGGAACGCCACTGGTACTGGCCGCCCGACGGCAGCTCGGTCTGGCTCTGCGGCTTGCGCTCGGCGAACGCGGCCGAGTGACGCATGAGCACCTCACGCGAGATCACGTCGAGGCCGACGCCACCAACCCGCGAGGCCGTGCCCGCAAAGTATTCGTCGATGACATCCTGGCGCAGCCCGACCGCTTCGAACACCTGCGCGCCGTGGTAACTCTGCACGGCCGAGATGCCCATCTTCGACATCACCTTGACCACACCCTTGACCGCGGCCTTGGCGAAGTTCTTGCAGGCGAGCTTGTGCTCGATGTTCGGCAGCATTTCGTCACGGATCATGCCGTCGAGAGTTTCGAAGGCGAGGTACGGGTTGATGACCGAACAGCCGTAACCGATGAGCAGCGCGAAGTGGTGTACCTCGCGCGCATCGCCGGTCTCGATCGCCAGCGACACCTTCATGCGCAGCCCGGCCCGGATCAGGTAGTGATGCAGGCCCGACACCGCTAACAAGGATGGAATCGGCGCGAATTCCTTGTTCACCCCGCGATCGGAAAGGATGAGGATATTGACCTCGTCTTCCTCGATCATGCGCCTGGCCTCGGCGCGCATTTCCTCCATCGCCTGCACGAGACCGTCTTCGCCGCGCTCGGCGCGGAACAGGATGCCCAGCGTGCCCACCTTGAGGCCCGGCAGCGACAGGCGCCGCACCTTGGCGAATTCTTCGTTGGTGAGCACCGGACCCGGAAGCTCGAGCCGTCGGCAATCGCTGGGGCGCGGGTCCAACAAGTTGCCTTCCGAACCGAGCCACACGTCGGATGAGGTGATGATCTCCTCGCGGATGCAATCGATGGGCGGGTTCGTGACCTGCGCAAACAGCTGCTTGAAGTAGTCGTACAGCATGCGCGACTTCTTCGACAGCGCCGCGAGCGGCGTGTCGTTGCCCATGGAGCCGACGCCTTCATTGCCGTCGCGCGCCATCGGCGCCATGAGAATGCGCTGGTCTTCGAATGTGTAACCGAACGACACCTGTCGCTTGGCGAGCGTCACCGGCTCAGGCGCCGGCATTTCCGGCGCGGTGGGCAGATCCTTCAGATGCACGAGGTGCTGCTTCAACCAGTCGGCGTACGGCCGCTCGTTGATGATCTGCGCCTTGATCTCCTCGTCTTCGACGATGCGGCCGAGCTCGGTGTCCACGAGGAACATGCGGCCGGGCTGCAAGCGGCCCTTGCGCAGGATCTGCTCGGGTGGGAAGTCGAGCACACCGGCTTCGGAGGCCATGACGACCAGGTCGTCCTTGGTGACGTAGTAGCGGCCCGGGCGCAGACCGTTGCGATCGAGCACCGCGCCGATGCGCTTGCCGTCGGTGAAGGCGATGTCCGCCGGTCCGTCCCACGGCTCCATCAAACTACTGTGGTACTGGTAGAAGGCTTTACGCGCGGGATCCATGCTCGAGTGTTTCGACCACGGCTCGGGGATCATCATCATGACGGCGTGCGGCATCGAGCGGCCGGCGAGCACCATGAGCTCGAGCACGTTGTCGAACATCGAGGAATCCGAGCCGTTCGGATTGATGATGGGCGTGATCTTCTTGATGTCATCGCCAAACGCCGGCGACTGGAACAGCGCCTCGCGCGCGCGCATCCAGTTGATGTTGCCGCGAAGCGTGTTGATCTCGCCGTTGTGCGCGATGCAGCGGTACGGGTGCGCGCGATCCCAGCTCGGGAACGTGTTGGTGCTGAAGCGCGAGTGCACCAGCGCGATGGCCGACTCCATCAGCGGGTTCTGCAGGTCGAGGAAGTACTGGTCGAGCTGCATGGTGGTCAGCATGCCCTTGTAGACCAGCGTCTTGTGCGAAAGGCTAACTACATACCAGAACTCCGCACCGCCGATGGTCGACACGCGGATGTCGTTGTAGGCGCGCTTGCGGATGACGTACAGCTTGCGTTCGAACTCCGCCTCGTCGAGCGTTTCGGGGCCGCGGCCGATGAACACCTGGCGCACGAACGGCTCGCTGGCCTTCGCCGTCTCGCCGAGCATGGAGTTGTCGGTGGGCACGCTGCGCGCGCCGAGATAGATCTGGCCTTCGGCCTGTACCACGCGCGCGAACACTTCTTCGATCTTGCGACGCTGCGTCGCGTTGCGCGGCATGAAGATGTTGCCGGCCGCGTACAGGCCGGGCTCGGGCAGGTTGATGCGCGCATCTTTCTTCGCCACCTTCTTGAGGAAGGCGTGCGGCATCTGGATGAGCATGCCGGCGCCATCGCCGGTGTTGACCTCACTGCCACTCGCGCCGCGGTGGTCGAGGTTCTTGAGGATCTGGATGCCTTGTTTGACGACGGCGTTCGATTTGCGACCCTTGATGTCCACGACGAAGCCGACGCCGCAGGCGTCATGCTCGAACTGAGGGTCATAGAGGCCCTGCTTCGCTGGGGGCCCGAGTCGTATCGCGGTCATCGTCATACCTCCAAACACAAACGCGCGGGGCGCAACTTCCCCACGCTATGGGCCGGTCGCCCATAACTTTCACTCTTTCAATTGGTTACATCTGGAGGCGCAGCCCGCGAAGGCACTGCTCGGCAGTCAGATATATATGAGTCAGATCATACAGGCGGACGCTCGTCGGTCAACCGCGTTTGCAGCCATCCGTGGCCGAAAACCGCCGCGAGCACGATCGCCACCCCCAGAAAGAACAACCGGTCGAGCTCGCGCGCCTCGCCGAGGAACAGCACCGCGATGAAGATCGTGTACACCGGTTCCAGGTTGATCGCGAGCTGCGCCGTGAACGCCGACAGATGGCGCAGCGTGGCAAGCGAGACAGCGAAGGGGATCAGGGTGCAGAAAATGGCTAACACCACGAGCCACGCCCCGTCCTGGACGGACGGCAAAACGACGCTCGCGCCATGCGGGGCCGCGAACGGGCTGAGTGCCGCGATCAACAGGAAACCCGCACCAAGCTCGATCCAGGTCACCGCCATCGCATCGTGATGGCCCAGGAAACGCTTGTTCAACGCGATGAACAGCGCCGCCAGCACCGCCGAAGCCACGCCCACCCAAAAGCCGGGATGCATGGACCCGGGGATGCCGCCGACCACGAGGGCCACCCCGGGAATCACCAGGATTCCCAGCACGAGATTATGTCGTTCGAAACGCGAGCCGGTGACGAGAGGCTCGATGAGCGCCGTGACCGCCGGCGCCAACGCCATGCAGGTTGCGGCCACCGAGGCGTTGGCGAGCTTCACCGAGCCGTAGAACGTCAGCCAGTGCACCGCCACCACGCCGCCGATGCCGGCGTAGATGGCGACCAGCCGCAGTGGAATGTCCTTGAGCGCGCGCCACACGCGCGGGAAACAGGCGAGCGCCAGGCTGACTAACAACATGCGCCACCACACGAGCGCCAGCGCCGGCAGCGTGATGAGCTTGCCGAGGATGGCGGTGAAACCCCACAGCACCACGCAGACGTGAAGCTCGACGAGCGCGCGGCGGTGGGGGTTCATTGCTAGATAGACGGCGATTGAATGGACCTCTAGTCTAGCTGCATGAACGCGTCGCAGGGGATGGTGGCAGCGCTGGCAGCGCTGTTCGCCGTAATCGCAAAGGGCGGCCCTTCCCACGTCGAAGGATTCAAATCGTATGCCACTCCGGCATACACGATAGTTACGCATGATGAAGTCACGGCGCGCCGTCTGCCGCAGCAGATCGCGATGATGGACGCCGTGCTTGCGCAACTCTTGATGAATGGCAAACCTCGCATCGATGATGCGCCCACTTACATAGTCGCCGCGCCGGTCAACTTGTGGGCAGACTATCTGGAGCCGTGCGGTTACGTCTGCGGCGAGTTCGTGGCCGGGCGCTTCGTCAACTACGTGTTGATCTCCAACACTCACGACATGGACGCACTGCGCGGCGTCATCCGCCACGAGTACACCCACTTGTTCCTGCACACGCAGTTCCGCGGCATCGTGCCTCGATGGTTCGACGAAGGAGTGGCCCTCCTTCTGCAGCATGTGGAATTTCGCGGTACGCGAGCGTTGATTGGGGGTTTCATGCGCGGCAGCTGGATGCCCCTGAATCAGGCGCTGCGACTCGAAAAAAAGTTCTCGCCTGAATTTGGTTGTGGATGTTCGATGCGAGGCGTGCTCGACCCGCAAACGACGTCGCTTGCGTTGGTCTATCGCGGCCTCATAGCCGACCCGCCCTTCGGCACGCAGATGTTTTCGTATCTCGATGCGATCAATGACCTTCAACCAGTGGACCAAGCCGTGCAATCGAGCTTTGGAATGTCGGTGGCAGAGCTCGACAAGTCCCTCTTTTACTGGGGTGGCCCGGCGAAGACGGTGCAGGTGGACTTCGAACTCCCGGAGATAGCAAACCCATCCGGCCGAAGCATGACCGAGTTCGATTCTCTGGCGATGCTCGCCGATGCGATGTTCGCTTCAGAATTCAAACGCGCGCGTACCCTGGAATTGATCAACGCCGCGCAACGAATCGCGCCCAATTCAGCGGGAGTTCGCGTGCTCCGACTGCGCCTCGCGGCGCGCGATCGCGAAGATGCCGCAATCGACTGGCTGCTCGACAAACTCGAACCGAGTCTTCCCGATCCGCAAGTTGCACGCGGAGTCGGCGTCGCCTTGTTCGAGCGTGTTCGCGCGCGTCAACCCGGCGACCCTTTCACCACGGAAAAGACGCGCGCATTGCAACAGCGCGCGCTCGACCTGCTTGACCGCTCGCTGCGTGCGCAGCCCGATGACCCCGAGGCCGCCTGGGCGTTTGGAATGCTGGCCGCATCCGCGAATCAACTGCTCGGCTCGGCGCTGCAGCGCCTGCTCTCGGCGAGCGAGCGCTTCCCGATGAGCGCAGACATCGCGATGGCAACGGCGCTGGTGTACGAATCTCTCGGGAAGCCCGAGAAGATGATTGCCCACCTTCGAGACACCGAGCGCTTCGCTCGCTCGGTCGAAACGCGCGCCTGGGCGAAGCGCCGCATCGATTTGGCGCGGCGGCCCGGCAGCTGAATCCGCTGGGCGTCAGTACAGAATCGCGAAGGATTTCGACTTGTGCCTTTCGGGCCCGACGTAAACGACTTCACGCTGGTTCGAATTCCAGGTGAACGGCTCGTTGTCGAAAGGATTTCGCAGTGAGGATTCGCGCAAAGACGCTGCTACCTCAGAGGCGGCCACCGCGCGGCCGCGCAGCTGCGCGGTGAGCAGGGCCGCTCGGCGCATGCCTTCCACGCCGGCAACACGCAGCGCGTATTGCTCGAAATTTCCGAAGGTCTTTCGATCGCTGAACCTGGCGCGAATTTTCGCGCCGACATCCACATACTGATTCAGCGGAACCTGGAAGCCTTCGCCCACGGCCAGGCAAGCGTCCGCGAAGTCACTGAGCTCCTGCCGCGGACTGGCCGCGATCCGCGACCGTCGAAACAGGCGATCCAGAAGTGTGGCCGGCTGATCTGTGTCGAGCCTCCGCACATTGCTCTCCGTCTCGTAACCTCGCGCGAGCAATCCCTCGGCGTACACAATTTCACCCGCCATGACTCTCAACATCGAGCGTTCCGGCGCACTGAGCTCGGTGCGCCACTCCGCGGGTATCGCCTCCACGACGTCGCCGGCCGGCAAATCGCGCAGCACGTAACTGCCGAGAGTGAAATGCTGGCGGATCGCGGCGACGGCGATCATCTTGCTGATGAGGATGTCGGAGGACTCGAGCACGCCGCGCCAGAACGCGAGGTCGCGGCCCAGGGTTGCACGAATCCTCGCGGTGTCCCGCGAGGCCGCGGCGTCGCGCAAACGGATCAGCAGCAGACGTTGCGCCTCGATCACATTTTGAAAAGGCGGCACCGTGCCGCCCATGTCGGCGACGGACTCGAACCAGCCGCTCCGGCCGAGCAGCACGTCGTATCGCTCCAGCAGCGAGGGTTCCAGATCGTTCAACGCCGAGGCGCGTGTGACGCGCGCCAGCGCATCGACGCAGGCCCGCGCCGCGTCGGTCTTGCAGGCAAACACCACGCGCACGAGCTCGGGTGACCGGTGGGCTCCCAATTCGATTCTTTCCACGTCGGGCGCCACGCCGGCGTTGGCGGGGTCGGTTCGCTTTTTCCTGAGCCAGGCGATGCGACGCGCTCCCAATTCATTCGGATCCGTGCCGGCGGGTGCGGAGAAGCCAAGGACATCCAGGAATCCGTTGTTGGCGTCGGCCACGGGAGTCCTCCCGGCATACACCTGCTCGAGCCTCGCCACCGCATCGGGCGACGATTGGGTGCGCATCCGGGAGATGAGCAGCGCAAGACAGGCGAGCACCGCGATTCCAGCGATGCCGAGCAGACTCCACCTGAGGATGCGGGCGCCTTTCACGCGGCAAGCGTACCCGCAAATCGAATCGGCGCCGCGGCGCCGCGAGCGCTACCTACTTCTTGCCCGTCAGCTGATCGAGCACGGAGGGGCGATCGGCGGCACCGGTGATGCCGGCGCGCTGCGCAGCTTCACCCTGGCGCTTGCCGGAGCCACGCTGGTTGTACGGATCGAATCCGCCCGCCTTGTCGCGGCCGGAGACTTCGAGCTTGAGGTCGGGCGGCTTGTGGTCTTCGATCTTGAGCTCGGCGACTTCGAGTTTCTTGAGGGCGCGAGTGGTGCTCAACGCGGCGAATTCGCCCGAGGCCACGGCCCAGTCCCAGACCGCCACGCCTCGCTCATCGTGTCGCACGCGACCGGACGGTCCACTGCGCGGCACGTCGAACGACACGTCTTCGGAACGGCGCGAAGAATTCGGTTTTGCGGGGTCATCGACCTGCGAGTCCACCGCTTCGGCGCGCCGCAAGCGCAGCGACTTGAGCCGCATGGTGGTGGATTCGATGCTGAAGCCGCCGGAGTCCGACGGCATCGGGGCTCCGTCTGGTCGGCCGCTCTTCTGTAGCGGTGGTTTGCGATGGTCGGGCATCTGACACTCATGAATGGGAGTTCTGCACTCTCACAGACAGTTGTCGGCATCAGTCGATCTGGATTTAACCGCAAAAGGTGACGGCATTCACGTTTTCCAGGCATTTCGTCGCTGTCCGGCTACGGCCGAACGAATCAGCGCGCCACGCGGTCGGCGCGAGCGACGCGCCACTCATCCTTCGTTCGCCGGAATTCCACCTTCAGGCGCTGCAGGTCCGGGTCGCCGAGCTGCACGGCGGCGACCGTGACCACCGCCTGCGCCAATCCATCTACCGGAAATTCCAGGCTCTCGATGCTGACCACGAGCTCGAGCTTGGGGTGCGCGAGGAAATAGCCGCGCAGGAAATCCCGCAGCTGCTGCTTGTCGACGCCGCTCGAGTCGGCGTAATCGTCGGCGACATATTCGAGCACGTCGCTCGCATCGCGCGCTTCGGCAGCCGCTTCGATGTTCGCGATCAACTCGCGCACCCGTTCTTCGTCGCTCGACTTCGCCGCGCACGCGACGAGAAGAAATGTGGCGGCAACACTGGCGAGAAATTTCATGGCTCGTCCTATTGAAGTTGAAACCGTTAAGCCCTATCGTTCGCGCGCGTTGCGGGGTTGGGAACCGGTCGTGACGTCCAGAAATGGTGCCCCGGACCCAAGTGGAGGTGGACTACTTAGATGAAGAACTTAGTTGCGTCGAATGACAGCGACCCTGGCCCTCGTCTTCATAGCGTCAATCAGTATTTAGAGAAGAATTTTCCCGACTTCTTTGCTGAAGCCCGTTTCCACGTTGGAAACGACGATTACTTTCTGTATGCCCGCTTCGGCAAGTACCTCGCCAGCTCCATCGAGCACCGGCGCGTATCCCGCGACAAGATCTACCGAGGTTTCACCGTCCTCAACAAGATGGCGCGCATGTCTGCGCGCGATCCGAAAGTGCGGCACATCCTCGTGAGCGGACCGCTGGAAGAGCTCGTCGATCAGCCCAAGGCTCGCGAAATGGCGCTGAAGCGCCTCTCGCCGGTCGCCCAGAGCTACCTCGAAGGGCTCTGCGAGTAAGGAAGAGGCGGTACCGGGTTGGGATTCTCGTGAGAAGCGGCGGTGCCCTAATGCACAGGGCAGCGCGAGAATCGCTTCTCACGAGAATCCCAACCCGGTACCACTCCCTCGCCACCTATCTCCACAGTCCTCCGGCCTTCCACGCGTTGAAAGCCCAGCGCAGCCAGCGCACCAGCGCGAACGCCATCCAGCTGGCCCACGCGAAGAACAAAGCGCGGTACACCCACATCGGCGCCGAATAGAGGCTCGGACCTTCGATGACACCCTTGGTCTGATCCTGAAACCAGGCATAGCCGCCGTACTGATCACCGCTTCCGGCGATGTGCATGTCGGGCTGCGCCAGAAGGCCGTTGCGAATTCCCGAGAACACCAGCGTGATGATGGTCGCGAACGTGAACACCGCGAGCACGAGCTGCACGGCGTTGAAGCGCCAGCGCGCGAACTCCGCTGCCGGCTGCCAGCCTTCGCGCCAGCGCATCACCACCAGCCACGCCGCGGTCAGCGAGAACACGAACCACGATTGCGTTGAAAGCCCGAGGCCGAGCAGCAGCCAGTCGATGAAACGCAGCGGCGATTTCGACCAGCGCCCGAGCAGCCACGCCATCGCGATGAACACCACGAGCTCGCCCCAGTAGAGCACCGCGGGCCCGACTCCTGGACCCCACGCCGCCAGGACCCAGCGCGAGTCCGGCAGCGCCACCTCGGTTCGCAGATTGCTCGCCGCAGTCTGCAGGTCGACGGGCGACGGCTGTGTATGCGCGCTCACGTCGCGCGACTCGTCCCAGACGATCTGGAATCGGTGCGCGCCCGGCGCGAGCGACAGCGGCAGCTCGCCCTTTTCCGGGCGCAATTGTTGCGGTCGGCCGTCGAAGCTCACCGAAGTCACGCGCGCCGCCAGCGGCAGCTTGATGACGTGACGTCCACCCTGCGTGCTGCGATAGCTGAACTCGAGCGTGGTCGTGGATGACCGCGCGCCCACCGCAACCGTCTGGCTCACCGAGTCGATGGCGAGCGTCGTGCCCTTCACGCCCTTGGGCCGCGTGATCTTGAGAGTCAGCTTTTCGCCGGGCCGCGGCATGAAGCGGAAGACCCAGGCGGTCCCGTTCACATCTTCGGGCAGGACCGGCGCGAAGCCCTCGAATGCCACGTTCCACTGCGGATTGACGACGAAGCTCCACACCTCGGTGCGCGCGGCATCGGCGGGCACCGAGATCTCCAGGGTCTCCGCCCGCGCCAGGCCCGAGTGCCACTGCGTTTGCGATTCGCCCGCGCCCAACCCGACGATCGCCGCTTCGTTATTGCCGACCTTCACGCCGTCGGTGAGTACGGACTCGCCCTTCACCAGCGGTATTTCCACCGACAGCGCCGCGCGCTGCGGCGCGATGCGCGAGACATATGTGTCGAGCGTCCAGTCGAGGTCCAGGTTGAACACGCGATCGACGCGCACGAACGCCGGAAACTCCGCGCCGGCTTCGAGCGTGGCGCTGGCCTGCTGCGCGTCCCGCTCGCGCGCCAGCTCCAGGGAACCGGACACCAGCCGCCCCTCGTTGATGCCGCTCACCGTCCAGCCCCGCGCACTCACATCGATGACACGCGGGGGCTGTGGAAAGGCGAGCTGGATGGACTCGGCCGCCGCCAGCCGGCCGGTGAGCCGCACGGTGTGCGCCCCCGGCGTCAGTGGCACCCACAACGAGGCATCGTCATTGCGCGCCATGGCGAGCGAGCCGCGTGCATCGACGCTGACTTCATCGAGCTGCCAGCGGTCGCTGGCGTGCGGCATCGCCACCGCGACGTTGGCCAGCGCGCTCACCTGCATCACCACTTCGAGGCGGTCACCCTCCACCAGCACGCGGGCGGCGGCGATCTCGGCGCAGTGCGGCGCGCACTCGGGCGCGGCGGTGAGCCGGGTCTTGAGCTCGGTGAGCAGCTCGCTTCCGGGACTTCCCGGCGCCGCCGGGGCTTCACCGGCGCGCACCGGACTGCTGGCGCCGAGCGACAACACCAGCAGGCCCAGGCTTAACAACCCGGCGAGCGGCGCGCCGGCCGCGATGGCCTTCGGCAGGCCGGGCAGCGACAGCTTCTTGCCGTAACTGAGCAATGCCAGCCAGGCGAACAGCGCCGCCAACGCAATCACGCCGATCAGCCGCCAGAAGAACAGCACCACCGGACCGACATAGATGAAGCGCACGGTGTCGTCAGCTTCGACCGGCCCGCTCCAGTAGTAGTTATAAGAGTTGTAGCGCCAGGCCGGAATCCCGGGACCCGCCTGCAGCACCGTGCCGGCGGCGTAACGCTGCACCACCTGCACGGAATTGAGTCCACCCTCCTTCATCTTCACGGCCGGAATGCGATTCAGGCTTTCGCCCACGTTGCTGTCCGGGAATTTTCCGATGTCTTCGGCGGTGATGGCATCCACGGCAGCGGCGGTGGGAGCGGCCAAGGCCTCCTGTGGCATCGGCGGCGGCGGGGACTCCATCATCGGCGTCACCGGCACTTCGGCGAACGCCTTGCCCTCGAAGTTCGCCGCGATACCGTAGACGCCGGCACTCGTCTCGAGCTGCGGGTACAACGCGAAGCGCACCTGCATCCACAGGAACGGCAACAGCGCCGCGCCAAGCAGCACGAAGCTCACGGTGCGATAGGCGCGCGCGAAACTCTGGAAGCGGCCGGCGGGCGCGGCGCGCGCGACGGACAGCGCGGCTAACAAGTTGCCCCACAGCCAGATGTACGCGGGCGCTTCCTGGTAGGTGAGCACCAGCGCGAGTGCGGCAATGGCGGCCGGGATCAACCCCGCGGACCAGTACACGAACCCCACGATGAGCAATACGCCGAAGACGTTCCACAATCCCCAACGCTCCCACCACGAATACGGCGCGCCATCGGCGCCGATGGCGGCGAGCAGCCGATAGCCCGGCGGCAGGTTGAGAGTGCCGGCAACTTTATCGAACCGCCCGTTCCAGCCTGTCGCCGGCATGGCGCCGCCGCCGGACTCCTTGCGCGCGACGGTAGTCAGGTTCAGTTGCGGCTCGCGCAACTCGACACCGGCGAGGCCCGCCGTGCCTTCGGTGACCAGCAGCTGGTCGTCGTTCTGGCGTGCGCTCTGCAGCGCGAACGGCACGCGCATGTCGAGCCGCCAGTCGCGCCGCATGAAGCCATTGATGTTGTCGACCACGGTAAAGCCGTCATGGTCGAAATCGAGCCACAGCCCACGTACGAGTGAGAGGCGGTTGTCGTCGGCATTCGAAAGGCCGCGGCTGCGTTCAACGATGCTCAGCCTGGCGGCTGCGTCCATGCGGAACGCCGGGTATTGGCGCCATTCGGCGGGCACGTTGGCCTGCGCGGGGTCGATCCCTTCGGCGCCTTCGGCCGCGGCGACGCGCAACGCATCGTTGGCGGCAAAACTCCAGATTTCTTCGCGCGGCCATCGGTCGCCAGCCGCCGGCCGCGCCAGCGTTTCAGCCACGCCCGGGCCGCGCGCGAACAGGATGACCTCGTGGCTGCCGGCGCGCAGTTGCACGCGCAGGGTGCCGTCGCGCTCGAGGCGAGCGGGCAGATCGCCGCGCAGCGACAACGGCGTGAATCCGTCGGGCAACGCGCGCCCCAGGACTTCCTCGCGCGCCTCGCCCGCCACGTTGAGCCGGATACGCGTCAGTAGATAGGCGGGGATTTCGTCCTGGACCAGGCGGTAGACCTGCACTTCCATGGCAGCGGCCTGCTCGGCGCTGCGGCGTTTTCCCAGCCACACACTGCCGTCCGGCCGCTCGGGCTGCGCCACGCGTGAGCCATCGACGAACAGATCGACGATGGCAGTGGAGGCGGCGAGCGGCAGCGCCTCGGGGCGCGAGCTCCACTCGAAGCGTCCCGAGAGCGTGTAGCTCCCCGGTTTGAGGCGCAGGCTCGGCACGTCGTCGACGGCGACCACGGCCGCCGCGGTGCCGTTGAGCTTCACGTCGCGCGGCCAGTGCTCGGAGTTGCCGGGCAGCGCCACCCAGCTTTCGGCAAATACCTGCCAGCGCTGCGAGAAGGTTCCGCCGCGCGAGTCGACCGCGAGAGTCAGGCGCTCGGGCCACACGCAGCGGAATTCGTTGGCGTCGATCGGCTCGCCGGCTTCGGTCGCAGCGGAAGCCGCGAACGGACAGCGGCGGAACTCCTCGCCGTGCAGCACCCAACCCTGCCAGTCGCGCAACGCGGGCGGGAGTGCGTCCTGCGCGCGCGCGGCCAGGGAACCGCAGAGAGCGAGCGCGATGATTCCCGCGCGGATCGACGTATGCATTTGCGTCCCCTACCCGTTAGGCGAAGCCTCGAGTGTAACAACGCCGCGGTGCAGCGGATTGGTCTAGCATTCCGCGCATATGGAACGGGCTAACGATGTTCTCGAATACTGGATTGGCCGCGGCCCTTTCGATGCGGCGCGGCTCGCGGAACGCTCGAACTTCTGGTTTGGCGGTGATGGCGCCGTGGCAGTTGCCGCGCGCGATGCGGAGATTCGCGACCAGCTGGAGCCAATGCTCGAGCGCGCCGCGCGTGGCGAGTTCGCGAACTGGGCCGCCAGCCCGAAGCGCCGGCTGGCATTGATTCTCCTGTTCGACCAGGTGCCGCGCAATGCCTATCGGGGCAGCGCCGCGGCGTTCGCCTTCGACCGCGAAGCACTGGCGCTCGCAGTCGAGGGGATGCACCTGGCGGCCGACGCGGCGCTCGAGCCGCTCGAACGGCTGTTCTTCTATCTACCGCTCGAGCACGCCGAATCCATCGACGCGCAGGAGACCGCGGTGGCGGCGCTGGACCGGTTGGTGGCCGATGCGCCGGCGGAGCTGCGTGAATTCCTGAGTCACGCGGCCGGCTACGCGCGCGAGCACCGCGACATCATCGCGAAGTTCGGGCGCTTCCCGCATCGCAATGCCGTGATGGGCCGCGAGAGCACGCCGGCCGAGCGCGAGTGGCGGGCCGCGAACGGCGAAACCTTCGGGCAATAGGTGGTGGTACCGGGTTGGGATTCTCGTGAATGGCGGCGCTACGCTTCGAGTCCATTTGCGCGATCGCCGCCATTCA
>DASYKM010000244.1:0-5785 GCA_035995425.1 Steroidobacteraceae bacterium | reverse complement strand
CTTGCCGTCGATCCCCGCGGGCGCGTCGAATGACGTGCGATACCAATAGTCCTGGCGCGCCAGGCTTTCCGGTATGGCCATGTTGTTGAGGCCGTAGTCGTAGTCGGGATACACGCCGCGATCGATGAGCGTGGTGAGCACGGTGCCGGGGACCGTCGCCGGATACCAGGTTTCGTCGGAGTAGTTAGCGCCGGAGATTTCCTTGCCGGTTTCCGCGACCTTCGGCGCTTCCGCGAGCCGCCAGTGGCCGAGATTCCAGGCGTTGGCGCCCGCCGGGATCAGCTCGGGCGAGGGCGCGAGCGCCTTCGCCACGGGCTTGCTGAACGGCGCCTTGCCATGCGGCAGTGTCCACGGATCCTGCGGCTCCTGCAGACCGCGCCACTGCTTCACCTGCCAGGGCCAATGACCGCCGACTTCGTAGAAGACGATGACGCCGAAGTCCGGCTTCGCCTGGGCGAGCGCCTGGATCTGCTTTGCGCTCAGTGCTTGCTTGTGAAATTTCAATTCGGCGAGCTGGCCGCCGAAGTGCCCGACGTTCGCGATGTGATCGACGACCGGCGCAACCTGGATCGCAGCCGCTGTCGCGCCCACATCCAGATCCGTCGCGGCGACCTCACTACCATTGACGTACAACCGGGCACGTTTGCCGTCGTATGCGGCAGCCACGAAGGTCCACGTTCCGGCCGGCACGGCGCCGTCACTGCGCACTTCCTGTCCGCCGGCCCAGAGCGACAGATTGCCGTCGTTGAGCATCAGCGCACGTCCGTCCTGCTGTGAGCTGCCGACCGACAGCAGCAACGTGACGCCGGCTTGTCTGCGTTTCGCATTGACCCAACCAGACATCGACCAGCTGCCGTTTGCTTCGAGTGAAGCGGTGCCGGACTCGAGCTTGCGCGTGAGACCTTCGCCGCCTTCGAGTATGGTGACGTTGTAGGGGCCGGAGTTATCGTCGCGAACGGCAACTTGCGCGCTGGCAGTGTCGACCAGGAGCGCGAGCAGGATTGTTAGAGACACGCACAACTGCGCGCGGGACCGCTTCGACATGATTCCACCCCCATGGACGATGCCGTACTATAACTAAAGCGTCTTTCATTAATAAGCTCGCTCTCTTCTTATATGAGCGATGGGCAACGAGGGGGAAGCAATGGCGGGGTCCAGGAATCTCGGCGTAATCATTACCGCGAGTCTCGCGGGTCTGCTGTTCGGCTTCGATACGGTGGTGATCTCGGGAGTCACCGAGTCGGTACGCAGCGTTTTCCATCTCCAGCCCGGAAGCTTCTGGGACGGTTTCGCGGTGGCGAGTGGTTTGCTCGGCACGTTCATCGGCGCGCTGGCGGCTGGTGCGCCCGGGGATCGCTATGGCTCGCGTGACACGCTCAAGGCCGTCGGCTTCATGTACGTCGTGTCGGCACTCGGTTGCGCGTTCTGCTGGAACCTCGAGTCTTTCTATGTGTTTCGCTTCATCGGCGGTCTCGCCATCGGCGCGTCCTCGGTACTCGCACCGGTCTACATTTCGGAGATCGCACCAGCGGATCGGCGCGGCGCGCTCACCGGCCTGTTCCAGTTCAACATCGTGTTCGGCATCCTGGTGGCGTACGTCAGCAATTTCGTCGTGCAGGAGATGGCGGGTGGTGCGGATCTGTGGCGCCTCAAGCTCGGCATCGCGGCCGCGCCGGCGATCGTGTTTGCCGTGTTGATGTACACGATCCCGCAGAGCCCGCGCTGGCTGGCATTGCGCGGCAGAAGGGAGGAAGCGAAGGCGAATCTCGCGCTGGTGGGCGTTGCGAATCCCGAAGCGATGCTCGCGGAGTTCGACCGCGCGTCGGAGCTCGCGCGCCGGACTTCGGCCGAGAAGTTGTTTGTCGCGGTGTACAAGAAGCCGATCGTGCTCGCCATCCTGCTGGCGATGTTCAACCAGCTCTCGGGCATCAACGCAATCCTCTACTACCTCAATGACATCTTCGCCGCCGCGGGTTTCACCGGCTGGTCGAATGCGTTGCAGGCGGTTGCCATCGGCGCCGCCAACCTCATCGCGACGATGATCGCCTTGCGCTTCATCGACCGCATCGGGCGCAAGAAGCTGCTGCTGACCGGGGCGATCGGCACGGCCTGCGCGCTCGTGGGCGTCGCCGTCATCATGGGCACCGGCGAGGGCAGGGGCTGGCTGCTGGCGATGCTGATCATGTTCATCAGCTTCTTTGCGTTTTCGCAGGGCGCGGTGATCTGGGTATACCTCGCCGAGATATTCCCGACGGCCGTGCGCTCGCGCGGCCAGGCGCTCGGCAGCGCCACGCACTGGGGAATGAACGCCATCATTGGCCAGTTGTTTCCGATGATCGCCATCTATACGCAGGCCCTGCCGTTCGCATTCTTCGCCGCCTGCATGGTGGTGCAGTTCTTCGTGGTGCTGGCGATCTTCCCGGAAACTCGCGGCGTGGAGCTCGAGTCCATGGACAAGGCATTGGAAAAAAAGACAGGAGCAAGCGCATGAGTCAGGTCAGCCGACGTTCGTTGATCGCAGGTTCTCTGGGTGCAGGTTTGGTGCTGCCGGCGCTGGCGCTCGCCGATGAGCAGTGTGGCGAGCGGCCCAACACGGCGCCCGCGCTTCAGCCGCCGCTGCTGCTCACGGACTGGGCGTGGCTCGCGCGGTATCGCCCGGACAATGAGAAGCTCATCGCGGGTGGCGCGAAAGTTCACGCTGTGTTCCTGGGCGATTCGATCACCGAGGGCTGGGCGAGCACCGACCCGGATTTCTTTTCGAAGGGGAACGTGGGGCGCGGCATCAGTGCGCAGACGACACCGCAGCTGCTCGTCCGCATGCACGCGGACGTCATCGCCTTGAAGCCGCGCGTGGTGCACATCATGGCGGGCACCAACGATATCGCGCACAACACCGGGCCGATGACCGCGCAGGATTCGCAGAACAACGTCATGGCCATGTGCGAGATCGCCAAGGCGCACAAGCTGCTCGTCGTGCTGGGTTCGGTGCCGCCCGCCTCGAAGTACTGGTGGAAACCGGAGGCGCAGCCGAAGCCCGCGGCGCTCGCGATGAACGAGTGGTTGAGAAGCTATGCGAAACAGATCGGCGCGAAGTACGCGGACTACGCTGCCGTGCTCACCGACGCGAAGGGCGATGTGAAGCTGGAACTGGCGAAAGACGAGGTCCATCCGACGGCGGCTGGTTACGCGGCGATGCGCACCGTGGCCGAGGCCGCGATCGGGTAGCTCCCAACCTGGTAGGCATCGCCCTGCAAGGCGCCAGTCCGTTTCGCGCTTGAAAGCATGGCACCGGCGCGCCATTAATACGGGCACGCCGAAACGGTTGGGCGTGCGAGGAGCAGGAAATGGCGACAGGCTGGGCCGGCGATGGCGCCGTGCAGGATCAGATCGATGCGACGATCAAGGATGGCATCAAGCGGGCGAAGAGCCTGTTGCCCACCGGACCGTCGCTCGAGTCGTGCGCGGAATGCGGCGCGAAGATTCCCGAAGCGCGCCGCGAGGCGATCCCGGGTGTGCGTTTATGCGTGGCTTGCCAGGAAGCGCACGACCGCGAAGCTGTGACCAACAGCGGTTACAACCGCCGCGGTAGCAAAGACAGTCAGCTGCGCTGACCCTGATCCAGGATCTCGACAATCAGCGTCTTCTCGAGTGGGTCATTCAAGCGCCCCGGAGTGAGATAGACGCGTACGTTCGATCCTTCGAACTCGAAGGTGAATGTGCTCTCGAATGAATTCGGGTTGCGTACGAATTTGCGAATGTCGAACCAGCGTGTTCGTAGTGGCATTCCCTTCGGAGTCCAAGTCAGACTGACTTGCTCCGGTATCCGCCAACCGCCCGCAACATTGAACATCGGGGCGGGCCGGTCGGCCGCGACCAGCACGATGTCGGGTGCAATGGAATCGCCGGGAAATTCCCTCTCACCCCAGCGAAGTTCCTGCACCGAAACGTCGGCACGACCGACGTTGATGAATGAAATGGAGTAGTAGCGATGCGCGCACGCGCTCAGGCAGCTGAAAACCACCGCGCAGAGAGTTGCGCGAAGAGTTCGCATGCATGAGCGGTGCGGGCCGGGCCCCGCACGCGACTCCTGAACGGCGTCCGCCCCCGTCAATTGCAGCTGACTACCTTGTCGGCCACGGTGCCGAGCTTGACCTGCGACAACGACAGGTCGAGCTTGTTCTCGGTCTCGAGGGTCAGTGTCTGGTTGACCTTGCTCACGTCCACGCCCGACTTGGCGAAGCACTTGAGCGGCACTCCGATGGTCTGCCACTTGGCGGCGGGCAGGCCGCCCAGCGTGTCGGCGAACTCCAGTGAACCGGCGCATCCGGCGCCACAGCCCATGCCGAGCTTCACGTCCTTCGGCGCGGCGGCGTCGCGACGCAGGCGCACTAACAACATGACGTCGCCATTGGCTTCGCGCGACAGATCGACGGTGCCTTCGCTGGTGATCTGCACGGCGGCCTTGCCGCTGCCGTCGAACACGAAGCGGCGCGCGCCTTCCTGCACGGTATCGTCCACGGCGCTGACCTTGACGCGGCCACCGACTTCGGCGGGCACGGTGGTGATGCGCGTGGTGTCGCTGCCGATCGAAACGCGCAGCGACCAGGGCGCCACCGGCAGTCCCTTGTCGAAGAACGAACCCGTCGACATGAGCTCGGCGGGAATGCCCGGATCTTCGGGCAGCGGTGCGACCTCCGCCGATGCCGCATAGGTCATGCCATAACCGAGCGGGAACAGCGGATCGTAAGGCTCCTTGCTCACATTGAGCGGCGCGCCAGCCGCGTCGCGCGGCCACGAGTAGGACAGCTTGCCGGTGAAGTCGTAGTTCACCGCGCCATCTTTCTTGCGGAACAAGACGTCGGTGATGCCGCCGCCTTCGGTGCCCGGCAGCCAGGCCGCGACGTAGGCGCCGGCGAAATTCAACTCGCGGTTCTGCCACAAGGGGCGACCCGAGAGCAGGATGGCGATCACGGGAATCTTTTCATCCGCAAGCTTCTTCATGATGTCGAGGTGCTGGGTCATCGAACCCGGCAGCGTCAGCACCTTCAGGTCGCCCTGGAATTCGGCGTACGGATTTTCACCGAACACCACGATGGCGTAGTCGGGCTTTTTCTTGTAGCTGCCATCGGTGGACAGTTCGGCGCTGCCGCCGCCGGCCTTGGTCACCGCCTTCACGCCGCTCCACACCGACGTGCCGCCGGGGAAATCCGCGTTCTTGAGGCCGGTGCCCTGCCAGGTGATCGTCCAGCCGCCGCTCTGCTTGCCGATGTTGTCGGCGCCATCGCCGGTGACCAGCACATGCTTGTTAGGTGCGAGCGGCAGCAGGCCGCCGTTGTTCTTGATCAACACCAGCGACTCGCGTACGGCGTCGCGCGCCAGGGCGCGTTGTTCCGGGGCGGCGAGCATCTTGTAGTCGCCCGCGAGCGGACGCTTGGACGGCGGGCCCGCTTCGAACAAGCCGGCGCGGAATTTCACACGCAGGATGCGCGTCACCGCGTCGTCGAGGCGCGCCATCGGCACGGTGCCGTCTTTCACCTGCTTGACGAGGTTGTCGTACAACCCGCGCCATGAGTCCGGCGCCATGTACATGTCGAGGCCGGCGTTGATGGCCTGGGGGCAGTTGTCGTTGGTGCAGCCCTCGACCTGGCCGTGCGCGTTCCAGTCGCCGACCGTGAAGCCGTCGAAGTTCATGCGCTTCTTGAGCACGTCGGTGATCAGGCCCTTGTTGCCATGATGCTTGGCGCCGTTCCAGCTCGAGAACGAGATCATGATGGTCTGCACGCCC
>DASYKM010000243.1:0-44307 GCA_035995425.1 Steroidobacteraceae bacterium | reverse complement strand
CTACGACATGTATGGCAGCGGGCATTCCGCCGGAGCTCTCATCGCATGGGCGTGGGGCGCGAGCCGCCTGATAGACGCGCTGGAAAAAACGCCGGCGGCGAATATCGATACCACCCGGCTCGGGGTGACGGGCTGCTCGAGAAACGGCAAGGGCGCGCTGGCAGTGGGCGCCTTCGACGAACGCATCAAGCTCACGATTCCGCAGGAATCCGGCTCGGGAGGCGCGGGCAACTGGCGTGTGTCCAACTGGATGCTCTCACAGGGGCAGAGTACGCAGACCTTGTCGGAGATCGTCGGCGAGAACGTCTGGTTCCGGAGCAACTTCAGCCAGTTCAGCAGCACGGTGAACAAACTACCGTTCGATCACCATTCGCTTGCCGGACTGGTGGCGCCGCGCGCGTTGTTGATCATCGAAAACAATATTCTGTGGCTGGGACCGCAGAGCTCGTGGAGTGGTGCGAACGCGGCCCGCATGATCTGGCAGGGGCTCGGCGTCACCGACAAGATGGGCTATTCGCTGACCAGCGAACATGGTCATTGTTCGTTCCCGTCTTCGCAGCAGGCTGACGTGACTGCTTACGTTCAGAAATTCCTGGTCGGCGGCGGGACGGCCAACACCAACATCATGCGGAATGATCCCGGGGTGCAGTTCAACCAGGGGATGTGGGTGAACTGGACGATTCCCACGTTGCAGTGATCAGCACCAACGCCTGAGTCGAATCGAAGGGCGAAACGGAAGTCTCCGTTTCGCCCTTATCTTTACCGGCTCACAAGTACGCCACGAACCATTTGCGGATTTCCTCGCGCATCACCGGCGTCTCGAGATGGGCGCTGTCGGAACGCACCAGCTTCCAGTATTCCGGACGACCGGCGGACGCATAGACCTTCTGCAGTTCCTGGTCGATCTTCTCAAGCCCCGCCACCGGCGTGAGCGCGTCCAGGTTGCCCGCGAGTGACAGATGCGCGCGCGGCGCAATCAACGCGTTCATCTGCGACGTCGTGAAGTGGCTGAGCAGATCGGGCACGTAGTAGTAGATGCCGTGCCCCTTGAGGCCGCCCACTTCGACCAGCGTGTGCCAGTCCGTGAGGCAGCAGATGTCGACCACGACCTTGAGCCGCGGATCGAGCGCGCCGGCCCACTGGGCGGCGGAGCTGCCCATCGACATGCCGACCGTGGCGAGCCTTTGCGTGTCGACATCGGCACGGCTGACTAGATAGTCCACGGCCTTGAGTGAGTCGTAGACCATCATTCCCCAGAGCACGCGGCCGTGCCAGAGCGTGTCCTTGAAGAAATCGAGCTCCGTGCGCCTGGCGCGTTCGCCGAAGATCCAGGTGTCGAAGCACAGCGCGTTGTAGCTGAGCGAAGTCAGGAACTCCGCGTAGGGCGGCTTGCCCATGTACTCGCGGCCGTCGAGAAATTCGGTCTTGCCGATCGTGTAGCCGCCGCCGTGCGAGTGATTGAAGAGCACTGTCGGCAGTCGCCCGGTCGCCCCTTTGGGTTTGGCGAAATACGCGGGCGCGGGCTCTTCTCCATTGAGATCGAGCACCAGTTTCTCGAGCGTGTACGCGCCGCGATCTTCGGTGGAGACGAGCTGCGCACTGACCTTGCGCTTGCGCGGCGGAAGCTTGCCCAACAGGCCGTACAGCTCATCGCGGCGAGCACGCTCGCCTGCGTGCGCGGCCGCCATCGCCGCGGCTGGTTTCAAATGCGGGGCCAGCATGATCGCGCCCGCGCCGGCCGTCAGTAACGTTCGTCTTTTCATGTGCGGCAATTTACTCGTTCATGGATACTTCCGCAGCCACAACTTCGAGGGGTCCGAGATGAAAAGAGCATGGATTTGTTCGCTCGCCGCGTCCTGCATCCTGTCCGCATCGCTGGCGTTCGCGCAGGCGCAGCCGGCCCGAAAGGATGTCGAAGCCGAGATGCGGCGCGCCACGCAGTTCATGGTCGACAAGGTCGCCTATCGCGGCGGCTACCTGTGGAACTATCTACCCGATTTCTCCCGCCGCTGGGGTGAGATGGAAGCGCGCGAGACGATGATCTGGCTGCAACCGCCGGGCACTTCGAGCATGGGCCACGAGTTCCTCGATGCGTATCACGCCACGGGCGACGAGTACTACTACCGCGCGGCGGAGCAGGTCGCGGCTGCGCTGATCTGGGGCCAGCATCCGAGCGGTGGCTGGAACTACCTGATCGACTTCGCCGGCGACCGCAGTCTGCGCGATTGGTACGCAACCACCGGCCGCAACGCCTGGCGTCTCGAGGAATTCCAGCACTACTACGGCAATGCGACTTTCGATGACCAGGTCACCACCGATGCGGCGACGTTCCTGCTGCGCCTCTACGTCGAGAAGCTGGATCCGCGCTACAAGGCCGCGGTCGATCGCGCCATCGGATTCGTTCTCGACAGCCAATACCCCATCGGCGCGTGGCCGCAACGCTTTCCGCTCAACCACGAATTCTCCAAGCACGGCCTGGCGGATTACTCCTCTTACTACACGTTCAACGATGACGTTGCCTGGGAGAACGTGTCGTTCCTGATCCAGTGCTACCAGGTGCTCGGCGACCAGCGGCTTCTCGATCCGATCTCGCGAGGCATGAATTTCTTCCTGATCTCGCAACAGGGGGCGCCAAACCCGGGCTGGGCACTGCAGTACACGCCCGACGTCAAGCCGGCCGCGGCCCGCACCTATGAACCGTTGGCGCTGGCAACGCACACGACGGCCAGCAACCTCGGGCACCTCATCACCTTCTACGAGCTCACCGGCGACACGAGATATCTTGCGCGGGTTCCGGAGGGCATCGACTGGCTGGAGAAAGTCCGGCTGGCGAAGCCGGATGCGGGTGGCAGAACGCATCCTACGTTCATCGAGCTGCAGACAAACCGGCCCCTGTATGTGCATCGGCGCGGTTCCAACATCAGCAATGGCGAGTACTACGTCGACTACGATCCGCGGCGTCCGCTCGGCCACTACGGTTCCACTCGCAGGATCGATACCGCCGCGTTGCGCAAGCGATACGACGACGCACTCAAGGCGGACGTGAAGGCGCTGGCGAAGAGCTCGCCCCTGGCGCCGGGCACGGGCGTCGTCGAACTACCGCGTTTCTTCGCGACGCAGTACGCGCCGCCGAAGGAGCAGGGACTCGAGGACCAGGTGCGCAGCTCCCTGACGGCGCTGAATGCGACCGGCTTCTGGCCGGCTTCGCTGCCGCAGACCAGCTATGCATTCAATCCGGCGGCCAAGGTGAACGCGTCGGGCGACTTCGCGAGCACCTATGTCGGCGATGAAACGGACACTTCGCCGTTCACGCCGCCCGCGAAGACCGAGGCGATCTCCACCGCCGAATATCTGCGGAACATGAACATCCTGGTGCATTGGCTGGCACAAGCGCCCCACTAACACGCAGGTCTGCGCGCGCGGGCGCCAGCGCTGTCAGACGTGTATTGTGGATTCGATGGAATCGAACTCCGCGCCGCGCCGCCACGTCAGCGTCCTCTACGTCATCATGGTCGCGGTCGCCATGGTGGTCGGCGCGGGGATCTTCCGCTCGCCCGCCGAGATTGCCGCCAACGCTGGATCCTCCACGTGGTTCTTCGCCGCCTGGATCGCCGGCGGATTGATCTCGCTCGCCGGCGCGCTGTGTTTCGCCGAGCTCGCGACGATGCTGCCGAGCGCCGGCGGCGACTACTATTTCCTGAAGACCACCTACGGCCGAAGCGTCGCCTTCCTGTTCGCCTGGGCACGCTTCGCGGTCATCAACACCGGCTCGATCGCCTTGTTGGGCTTCGTGCTCGGGGACTATGCGAACAGCGTGTGGTCGCTCGGGCCACACGGCTCGTCGTGGTACGCGCTGATCACCATCGTCGCGATGACGCTGTTCAACCTGAAGGGGCTGTACACCGGGCAATCGGCGGACTACGCGATGACCGGCCTCGAAGTCGGCGGACTGCTCATCGTGTTCGCGGCCGGCGCCGCGCTCGCGATTGCCGGCGCGCCGCCACTCGTCGCGGAAGCGCCGGTTCAATCGGGATTTCCCGGCACCTTCGGTCTCGCGTTGCTGTTCGTCCTGTTTGCGTTCAGCGGCTGGAGCGAGGTGTCGACGCTGTCGGCCGAAATTCGCGACGAGCGGCGCGGCATGCTGCGCGCGCTGGTCGCCTCCATCGTGGTCATCACCGCGCTCTATCTACTGGCGAACTGGGCGCTGTGGCGCGGCCTCGGTATCGCCGGGCTCGCCGCCAGCCGCACGCCGGCCGCGGACCTCATCCGGCTCGCCTTCGGCGATTGGGCCGGCGTGATGACCGCGGTCGCCATCTCGATGGCGACGCTGACCTCCATCAACGCCACGATCGTCGTCGGCGCGCGGACCACCTACGCGGCGGCGGCCGACTGGCCGTCGTTGCAGCGCCTGGGGCACTGGAATACGCGCCGCGGCATTCCGGTCGCGGGCATCGTCTCGCAAGGCGTCGTGGGCATCCTGCTCGTCGGCCTGGGGACGTACACGCGCGACGGGTTCATCACCATGGTCGACTATTCATCACCCGTGTTCTGGTTGTTCCTTACGCTGAGCGGTTTCGCCGTCATCGTCTTGCGGTGGCGCCGTCCCGAACTACCGCGGCCATTCCGTGTGCCGTGGTTTCCACTGCTGCCGCTCGTGTTCTGCGCGTCATGCCTGTTCGTACTCTGGTCGAGCCTGGTCTATGTGCGGCTCGGCGCACTGCTCGGCGTCGCCATGCTGGCACTGGGTGGCGTGGTACTGCTCTGGGTGTGGCACGCGTCCCGGCGCGCGATTCCCTGACGATCAATCCGCCTGTGCGCCGATAGCGTGCCCCGTCTCCATCCGTAATGTCCTCGCGCATGCGTTCGCTCGTGTTGGCAATCCTGGTGCTCACGCCATTCGTGGTCGCAGCGGACCCGAAGACCGGGGCGCTGGCCTTCCGGATCGACGAAGGCCGCAACATCAACAGTTTCCTGCGCGCCGGGCCGGTCGCCGCGCATCTGTTGCTGCGCTCGGGAACCGAGCCGCGCGTGCTGATTGCCTTTCCCGCCGGCAATGGCGGCGTCGGCGTCTGGTTCGAAAATACGTCGAAGCCCATTACCTGGACTCTCGTTACTCCACCCCGGGCGCTCACGGCGATAGACGATCATCGTCGTCCGTTGCGCGGCATCGAGTTCGAAGTATCGACGGATGCGCCCGAACTGAGCGTTCGCGGCGCCGTGCTCTCTTCCGTGCGTGTGCTGCGCGACTACGAGCTGCAGAGAAAGGCGCCCGCGGAAGTCATGGTCGCCGCGCGAATCAACGTTGGCCGCATCTCATGGGCGCGCGATCGGCTCGATGGCGCCGCGGGCTTTGGGCTTGCCATCGACGCGGTTGGCGGCACGCGTGTATCAGCCGAGCGGCTCGTGGCATCGCCGGGCAACCCACTGCGTCTCAAGATCCAGGCGTTCACCGGCGAGACGCCGCTGCAGCCACTGAAACCCTTGCTGACGGCGCACGCTGGTAAAGACCCGCGCGCGCGCAACGCGCTCGAATTCTTGAGCTACCAGGAGAAATTTCTAGCCGGCTCCTGGCGCTTCGACACGTACTTCGGCCGCGACACGCTGATCTCGGCCATGTTGCTCGCGGCGGTACTGGAACCGCAGGCGATGGAGAGTGCCATCGCGTCGGTGCTGGATCGCCTGGCGCCGAACGGCGAGGTGGCGCACGAGGAAGACATCGGCGAATTCGCGGTGTTGCGCAATCAACGCGAGGGACGCGGACGCATCGCCACTCCTATCTATGACTACGGCATGGTCGACGATGATTTCATGCTCGCGCCGCTGGCGGCGCGCTGGCTTCTCGACGACGAACGCGGTCGCGCGCGGGCGCGCAGGTTTCTGGCAGGGCCGGGCGCGGACGGCGGTAAACGTGGCAGCGCGCTCGCGCGCAATCTTGCCTGGGTGATCGAGCGTACGTCGGCGTTCGCGGAAGCGCCGGGCTTCCAGAATCTCGTTGCCATCAAGGCCGGACGAATGACGGGAAACTGGCGTGACAGCGAGCAGGGACTTGGCCGCGGACGCTACGCCTACGATGTGAACGCAGCATTGGTTCCCGCGGCGCTCGAGGCGACGGCGCGGCTTGCGAAGGCCGGGCTCCTCGATGAGTACCTCGATGCCGCGCAGCGGCGTGCATTGGCGCGCGCCGGCGAACAGGCACGCGTGTGGGCAATGCGCGCTCCATCCTTGTTTGACGTCGATGTTCCCGCGGCTCGTGCTCGCGCGGACATCAGCGCTTACGCGACGGAGATCGGTGTGGATGGCGCGAGCGCACTGCGCAACCTGGGCGAGAGGCTGTTCGCGTTTCACGCGCTGTCGCTCGATGAGAGTGGCCGGGCAGTCCCGATCCTGCATTCGGATGAAGGATTCCGGTTGCTGTTCACGGAACCTGCGCCCACGGAGATCGAGCGGTGCATCGATGCGATCCTGCGGCCTTTTCCCGCTGGCCTCATGACCGACGCCGGCCTGCTGGTGGCGAACCCGGCGCTGGCCGGCGCGGAACTGCGGCGCGAGTTTACGAAGTCCGCGTATCACGGCACCGTGATCTGGTCGTGGCAACAGGCCTTGTTAGCCGCCGGTCTGGAACGCCAGTTGCGACGCGAAGATCTGCCCGAGCCGATGCGCGCAAGGCTGTTGCAGGCGCGCACGACCCTGTGGGCGGCGATCGACCGCACCGCGCCGATGCGCACTTCGGAGCTGTGGTCGTGGACCTACGTCGACGGCCAATACCGGGCGGAGCCATTCGGCCGTGGCGGCGCCGACGTCGATGAGTCGAACGCCGCCCAGCTCTGGAGCACGGTATACCTCGGTCTCGCGCCGCCCCATTGAGCTACCAACGGAGCTACCAGCGATACTTGGCCTGGAAATTGATCTCGCTGCCTACCAGCGGGCGCGCCAGCAACACGCCGCCGGTGCCGGCGGCGACGCCGAAGATTCGCGAATTGCTTTCGGTGAGGCCGAGCTCATCCGTTACGTTCGTCCCTCGCAAGGCGAATTGCCAGTGGTCGCCGACGTTCGCGGTGACGCCCACATCCCAGGTGGAATACGAGCCCAACTGCTGAAGCGCCGATTGATCCTGGGTGTGATCGCCGACGCTGGTATAGGTGACGTATGCCTCGATCTCGTCGTCATTCCACGGGAAGCGGTAGCTAGGCGTCAGCATGTAACGCAGCTTCGGCTGGCGTTGCAGTTGCTTCCCCTTGACCGGTTCGCAGCCGTCACCGGTCACGACATTGCTGAACGGAAAACACCCGTCGTAGTCCGTGTACTCGCCATCGAGATAGTTGGCCACCACCTGGAACCGGAAGTGGTCGCCGGGCGTGATCGCGCCGATGAAATTGATTCCCTTCGACTCGGAACCGAACAGGCGCCGTTCGTTGGGGAGCGGAACGCCGTTGTCGTCGGTCGGCGTGTATTGCAGGCCCGTGAAATCGCGGAAGTAGGCGCTGATGTCCGCGTAAAGCAGGTCGTTCTGGAATTTGAATCCCGCTTCATAGTTGCGGACGATCTGCATCGGCGGCGTATTGCCCGTGGTGCTGCCGCGGATGCCGTTGTCGAAATCGAGGAAGTGCCCGCCGCGATTCACGCGCACATAGGCGGAGCTCGCGTCCGTGAAGCTGTAGTTGGCGCCCACCGTCCAGGAGGTGAAGTCCTCGTCGTAGTCCGTCACCGCGAACGTGCCGTTGCACACCGGCACGGCGTTGTTGTAGATCGTCAGGTCATCGCCATCGGTGTTGACGTTCGACAGGTTGCAGACGCGATTGGTCGCGTCCTCGTTCTCGAAGCGCACCGAGGCGTCGAGCAGCCACTTGTCGATGCGCCACGAATCCGATAGATAGACGGCCCGGTTGAAGGCGTGGCCCTTTTCCGTGATGTTGAAGGAGCCGCCGTCGAGGAAGCCCTGCTCATCGGTGCGCTGGGCCGTCTGGCCCATGGCGTTGACGAAACTGACGGTGATCGGCCGCGCATTCGGCTCATTGGTCATGAGCATGTGATTGCCGAGCGCCCATTCGTCATCCATCTCGTAGTAGGCCAGATACAGGCCGAGCGTCAACGTGTTGCCGTCGAAGAGCTCCTTGCTCAGGCGAAAATCGTTGTTGGCGTTCTCGAGTTTCTTGTGGATGAACCACCAACCCTGCGAGATGACGCTCTGGTCGGGCGCGACCGCGCCGCCCCCGACGAAGGTCGCGGTCGCCGATCCCGGCGGTAGTTGGAGGCCGTTGAGATCGGTGGAAAGTGTGTACAGCTCATCGTTGAGCGTCGCGGGATTGGAGCCCGAGAACAGGGCGTTGGTATCGACGTCGCCGCCGTTGACGAGAAACTTGTCGCTGATCGACCAGCCGCCGCCGAGCTCACGATCGAAATTCGCGCCGGCGAAAAACATCTGCGCGCCGCGCCCGTCGGCCAGATCCGCCGTGGCACCGCCGCCCGGGTATCCGTCGAGGCGTACGTGCTGGATGGCTTCGCCGTTGTAGGTTGCCGTGAGTGGATCGAAACCCGGATAGCCGACGAATTTGTCGCGTCCGCGCTGGATCACGGGAATCGGTGTGATGAACTGGTTCTTGTCGTCGAGGTAGCGCGCATACAAGGTGAGTTGACCATTGTCGGACTCGTGCTTGAGCGTCGCCGTCAGCTGGCCACCTTCGTCGGCGGCGAACTGCGGATCGCGCACACCGTCGGACGTGCGCCAGAAACCGCCGACGCTGCCGTACCAGTTTTCGCCCACTGGAAAACCGGCGAAGCCGTCGACGCGCATGAGATTTTCATCGCCGTAGGTGAGGCCGAGACTTCCCGATGGAGTGTCCGTCCCTGTCTTCAAGAGAAAATTGGCCGTGGCCCCCATCTGGCCGCCGGCGAATACGACCGACGGGCCACCTTGCAGGATCTCCGCCGATTTCACCGTGTCGTCGAGCCGGAAAATGCTCGTGGTCTCGAAGAACGACAGCGTCGGCATGCCGTACAACGGCGAGCCCATGAGCAGCGTCGTGAAATATGGAGCGTCGCCGCCACCCGGAAAGCCGGCGATTTCGATGTTGGCGCCGGTTTGACCGCCGGTCGATTCCGGCCACATGCCCGGTGAAATCTTCAACAAGTCCGCCGTGCTCTTGGGATTCGCGCGACGGATCTCTTCCTCATTGGCGGTGACGATGTTGTAGCTGGCTTCGAGTTTCTTGACACCCTCGGAAGTCGCGGCACCGGTCACGACGATCGTTTCGAGCGAGCTGTTCTCATCATCGCTCTCCGTTGCCGGCGCGGCCTCCTGCGCGTGGATGGACAGTGGCGTCAGCGCTGCGGCGAGCAGCAGTGCGGATACGGCACGGGCAAACGCATGCGCGCGCCCGCGAGCTTCTTGTGGCCTGCAGAGATTCTTCGAAATCATGTTTCCCCCCGCGCTTCGCGGCATGTGGCGGAAAAGAGATGAGTCTCCGTCAACATCGGAAAAATGGGAGTGGCAACAAAGCGCGCCGTTTCGTCAGAGATTGGCCACACCGGTCGTGCGTACGGATGTTGCGACGCACTTTCTGCGTACACTCGCCACCGACATGTTTCATTTCAGCAATCGTTTTCTCAGGTCGGCTTTCCTCGCGATCGTTTCATCGCAGATCGCGCTGTGCAGCGTGGTCGCGAACGCCCGCGAGGCCGTTCCGCCACCGCCGTCGCAGGTTTATGGGGCGCTGTTCCAGCGTGTTCAAAGCGAAAGAATTTTCGCGGACAGCAAGACGTTCGCGGACGCGGTCGCAAAAGCGGAGCCTCCCGAGATCATGCGCAGGTACGCGGCGCTCAAGGATCTCAAAGAATTTTCGCTGCGGGATTTCGTCGCCGACAATTTCATCGTTCCGGGCGGCGCCGGCGGTGACTTCAAGACGACGCCGCGTGAGGAAATCCGCGCGCACATCGATCGACTGTGGATCGCGCTCACGCGGGAGCCACAAGAGGCTCCTGGCGCGAGCTCACTGCTGCCCCTCCGGACTCGTTACGTGGTACCCGGTGGGCGCTTTCGCGAGATGTACTACTGGGATTCCTATTTCACGATGGTCGGCCTGCAAACCAGTGGTCGCGACGATCTCGTGGCCGCCATGGTCGAAAATTTCGCCGGCCTCATCGATGACTACGGCCATATTCCAAACGGAAACCGCAGCTACTACCTGGGCCGCTCACAACCGCCATTCTTCGCCGCCATGGTCGAATTGCAGGCGCAGCGTGACGGCACGAGCGCGCTGATCAAGCGATTGCCGCAACTCGAGCGCGAATACGAGTTCTGGATGGAAGGCGCGAAAGACGTTTCTCCCGGTGCTGCGCACCGTCGCGTCGTGCGCTTCGCCGACGGCAGCTTGTTGAATCGATATTGGGATGACTGGCCAACCCCGCGTGATGAGGCCTATCTGGAAGACACCGGGACGGCGCGAAGCAGCGGGCGGCCGGAGACCGAGGTGTATCGGGATCTGCGGGCGTCGGCGGAGAGTGGCTGGGATTTCAGCTCGCGCTGGTTCGCGGATGGAAAAACTTTGCGTTCGATCCGTACGACGAACATCGTGCCCGTGGATCTCAACAGCCTGCTGTACAAACTGGAGCTGGTCATTGCGCGCGGTTGCAAGGCAGCGCAGCGCCCCGATTGCAGCAAGTCGATGTTGGCGCACGCGCGCGAGCGGCAATCGGCCATGTTCAAGTTGATGTGGGACGAGAACCTCAATGCGTTCGTTGACTATGATTGGCGCGACCAGGCGCGATTGGCGCACCTGACCGCCGCGACCGCCTATCCACTGTTCGCCGGGCTCGTCGATCGGAAGCGTGCGCATCGCATCGCGCAGACGCTGAAGAACTCATTGCTGATGCCGCACGGCCTGGCGACGACCACTGAAGATACCGGACAGCAGTGGGATGCCCCGAATGGCTGGGCACCACTGCAGTGGGTCGCGATCGACGGCCTGCGAAGAAACGGCGAAGCGGAGCTGGCGGCGAAGATCGCGGAGGTGTGGGTCGCCGAGAACGTGCGCGTGTACTGCAGGACGGGAAAGCTCGTCGAGAAATACAACGTGCGCGACGCCGGAGAAGGCGCCGGTGGTGAGTACCCGGTCCAGGACGGCTTCGGCTGGACCAATGCGGTGGTGATCAAGTTGTTGGCGATATACCCGAAGCTGGGACGCCCGCGCTATGAATTCACCGGCGGCGGATGCTGAACGGTAGAATTCGGCCCATGCGCAACGGGCTGCACGATTTCTTCCTAACAATCGTCTGGTTCGCTGCCGCAATCTGCGCGCCGTGTGCGCGCGCGCAGAATGCCTCCGGCTGGATCAGCCATCCCGATGCCAGCACGACGCCGGTGGTGCTGCACTTCCGTCGCCAGTTGTCGCTGACCGTCGTGCCCGCGAAGCTGCCGGTGAGCGTGACTGCCGACAATCGTTTCATCCTCTATGTGAATGGCGGCCGCGTGGTGAGCGGCCCTTCGACCGGAACCGTGAAGAGCTGGCGATACGCCACGGTGGATCTCGCCCCGTACCTCAAGCGTGGTGCCAACGTGCTTGCGGCGGTGGTCTGGAATTTTGGCGACGCTGCGCCGGCTTCGCAGCAAATGGTTGCCACGGGCTTCCGGCTGATCGGTGATCCTGTTTCCACCGGTCAGCCAGGCTGGCGCGTGCGCATCGACAGAGGCCACACGGCACTCGGCGCGAAGCAGCAGATTTCCTGGCAGTACTACGTGGCGGGTGCGCCCGAGGTCATCGACGCGCGCACGGCCAACTGGGACTGGGCGGGACCGGCGGAATCCGGCGAAGAGTGGCGCGACGCAGTGCCTGCTTCCGCCGCCGCCGCACGGACATTGGTCGCCGACCCGCTGCCGCCGCAATCATTCGTCAACGTACAAGCCGGTGCGGTCGTGCGAAGTTCGATCGAAGGTGGCGAACGATTTCCCGCGCAACCAATCCGGATTCCACCGAACACGATCGCCAAACTACTCATGCGCCGCGAGGTCATGATCTCCGCGTACCCGGAGCTCGAAGTACAGGGTGGCCGCGACGCCACGATCGAGCTGCAGTATGGCGAGGCGCTGTACGACGCGAACGGCCGCAAGGACGATCGCAATCTCATCGGCGACCGCCAGCTGCGCGGTTTTCATGACACGTTTATCGCCGATGGTGCGAGCCGGGTATTCGCGCCGCTTTGGTGGCGCACATTTCGATTCGTCGAAATCGAGGTGACGACCCAGGCCGAGCCGTTGACCTTGCGCGCGTTTCGCTTTTACGAAACCGGCTATCCATTCAAGCAGGTGGCCAGTTTCGTGAGCAGCGACCCCGACCTGAACCGCATCTGGGACATTGGCTGGCGCACCATGCGTGTGGATGCTCACGAAACCTTCATGGACAGCTCGTACTGGGAGCAACTGCAGTACACCGGTGACACGCGGCTCGAGATGCTGATTACCTATGCGGTGTCCGGGGATGCGCGGCTCGCGCGCCAGGCCATCGACGCGTTCGCCGAGTCGGATGTCGATGGCGGTCTCATGCAGGGCAGCTATCCGGCGCGGGGGTCGGCCGTCATCGCGACCTTCGCGTTCGCCTGGGTCGGAATGCTCGCGGACTGGTACGTCGAGCAGCCGGACTTCGCGTATCTCATGCGCCATCTGCCGCGCATGCGCCGCGTGCTCGCGTGGTTCGAGCCGCTGCTCAACAAACAAGGATTGTTGGGCAAGAATCCACAATGGAATTTCATCGACTGGTCCGGTCAGCGCTGGGATGACCGCGCCAGTTTCCCTTCCTGGGGCGCAAACAACGGCAGTTGTCTCATGACGGCCATGTGGCTGGGCGCGTTGCGGCAGGGCGCCACGCTCGAGAATTCTTTCGGCGACACATCGATTGCGGCCGGGTTCGCCGCGAAAGCGGATCGTGCCCGCACCGCAATTCGCGCGCATTGCTGGGTGCCGGACAAGGGGCTGTTCGCCGATGACGGAGATCGCAATGCCTTCAGCCAGCACATGAATGTGTTCGCCGTGCTCTACGGCATCGCGACACCCGAAGAAGCACCGGGAATCATCGACCGGATCACCGTGCGCGGCGGCGGCATCGATGCGCCGCCCGGCATGTACTCGTCCACGTACTACTTTGCCTGGTACCTGGCGCGTGCGGTTGCGCAAGCGGGACAGGCCGATCGCTATTTCGACCTGCTGAAAAGCTGGCGTGACCTGCTGAAGTACAACTACACCACGTGGCCGGAAACCCGCGAGCAGCCGCGCTCGGACAGTCACGCCTGGAGCGCGCATCCCACGGCGGACCTGCTGCGATTCGTGGCGGGCATTGGTCCCATCGCGCCTGGATATGGACGGCTGCGTATCGCGCCGATGCTTGGCAATCTGACCTCGCTCGATGCCACCGCGGCGACTCCGTACGGTCCGGTGAAGGTGAGCTATCGCATCAGAGGCGACAGGCTGCTCGCCGAAATCGAGTGCCCCGAAGGGTTGCCCGCTGAATTCTTCTGGCGCGGCAGGATCTATCCATTCAAGGCATCCAGAGCGACGCTCGAGCTTCCGGTCAGCGGCGACGGAAATATCCCTCACTGACCTTGCCACATGCGCGGCACGGCGGAATGTGGTCAACTCTCGCCGCATGAAAACCCGCTACTCGTTCATGATTTCCGCGGCCCTCGCCGCGTTCTCCGTGGCCCAGTCACCGCCGACGATGGCCGATGAGGCGGGCAAACAACCTTGGACGAATCCAGCGCTCGACGCGGACAAGCGCGCCGAGCTCGTCGCCGCGCAGCTGACGCGCGAAGAGAAACAAACCCTCGTATTCGCCTTCTTCGCGACCGACGCGCCCTGGAAGAAATTCACCGCGGCGACGGAAGCGCGAGCAGGTTCAGCGGGCTATGTGCCCGGCATCCCACGACTCGGCATTCCGCCGCAATGGGAGACCGACGCCGGCATAGGAGTCGCGACGCAGGGCGGCGCGAAGGAAAAACGCGAACGCACCGCGTTGCCGTCTGGTCTCGCCACGGCCGCGACCTGGAATCCTGAGGCCGCGCGCCGCGCCGGCGCCATGATCGGCGCCGAGGCACGCGCTTCGGGATTCAACGTCATGTTAGGCGGTGGCGTGAACCTTACGCGCGAGCCGCGCAATGGCCGCAATTTCGAATACGCCGGGGAAGATCCGCTGCTGGCCGGCGTGATGGTCGGCGCGCAGATCTCCGGCATCGAATCCAACCACATCATTTCGACCGTCAAACATTTCGCGCTGAACGATCAGGAAACCGATCGCAATTCGCTGAACGTGGTGATGGACCCTGCCCAGGCGCGCATGTCCGACCTGCTGGCCTTCCAGATCGCCATCGAGCAGTCGAATCCGGGCTCGGTCATGTGCTCCTATAACAAGGTGTGGGGCGAGCACTCCTGCGAGAGCGCGTTCCTGTTGACCGATGTTCTGCGGCGCGACTGGGGCTGGCAGGGCTATGTGATGTCGGATTGGGGCGCGACGCACAGCACCGCGAAGGCAGCGCTTGCCGGACTCGATCAGCAGTCCGGCTATCCCTTCGACGATCAGCCGTACTTTGGCGACTTGATGCTCAAGGCAGTCGAGGGCGGGAGCTTGAGCGAAGCGCGCCTCACCGAGATGGCGCGGCGCATCCTGCGCACGATGTTCGCCAAGGGCGTCATCGACCATCCGGTCGCCATCGGTCCCATCGATTTCAAGGCGCACGCGGAAATCTCGCGCGCGGCAGCGGAACAGGGCGCGGTGTTGCTCAAGAACAAGGGCGGGCTTCTGCCGCTGAGCTCGATGGGGCGCATCGCCGTCATCGGTGGATACGCGGACAAAGGCGTGCTCGCGGGCGGCGGCTCGTCGCTGGTCTATCCAGTCGGCGGCAACGCAGTGCCCGGCCTCAAGCCCACGGGATGGCCGGGGCCCATCATGTACTACCCGTCGTCGCCCCTGCGCGCCATCCGCGATCTCGCGCCACGCGCGCAAGTGCAATTTGCCGGGGGCGAAGACCGCAAGGCCGCCGCGCGTCTCGCCGCGCAGAGTGACGTCGCCATCGTATTCGCCACGCAATGGAGTGGTGAGTCGCTCGACAATCCGCTCAATCTGCCGGACGACCAGGACGCGTTGATCGCCGCGGTCGCGAGTGCCAATCCCCATACCGTGGTCGTGCTGGAGACCGGCGGCGCGGTATTCATGCCCTGGCTCGACCAGGTCGGCGGTGTATTGCAGGCGTGGTATCCGGGTACCAGCGGCGGTGAGTCAATCGCCAAACTACTCTTCGGCGTGGTGAACCCGTCCGGCCGATTGCCGATCACCTTTCCGGCCGATGAGAGTCAGTTCGCACGCGCGGCGCTGACGGAGAATGTGCAAGGGACAAAGTCCCTCGACGTGCACTACGCCGAAGGTGCGACGGTCGGCTACAAGTGGTTTGACGCGAAGAAATTGCAGCCGCTGTTCGCATTCGGATTCGGCCTGTCATACACCGAATTCAAATACAGCAATCTTCAGGCGCGGCTCGATGGGCAGGATCTCGTGGTGAATTTCGAAGTACGGAACACGGGCGCGCGTGTTGGCAGCGACGCGCCCCAGGTATACGTCTCGCCGGCGGCCGGGGGTTGGGAGGCACCCAAACGACTCGGCGCCTGGCGCAAGGTCGAGCTCCAGCCAGGCTCGAGCACGACGGTCGAGCTACGCGTCGACCCGCGCCTGCTCGGTGTATTCACCGCGGCGGAGAATTCATGGCGCGTTGCAGCGGGTACGTACCAGATCGCGGTAGGTAGCTCCGCCGCGGACATCGCGCTGCGGACTTCGGTGCAGCTGACCGAACGACGCTTGCCGGCAGGCTACCGCCCTTAGGCCCCGGCGCTCCGCCAAACATTAAAATCGCCTCCGGAACGCCGCCCGGCGAACCGGCGCGGCTTTTGGCGCTACTCACTTGCAGACGTCGCCCCAGCGCTGAAATCCCTCCGCGCTCGCGGCGCTCGAATGCGAGGAAAAACATGAACATGTATCGTTGGAAGCGCGTCGTCGCGCTGGTAACCGTGGCGACCTTTCTCACCACCGGCTGCACCAGCCTGCAGAACGTGCCGCTGACGCAACACGATCAAACTATTTCGCGACCGGATGTGAAGGTCGGCGAGTCGGTGGTCGTGACGAAAAAGGGCGGGGCACAACAGAAATTCACCGTCACCGGAGTCGAGGATGCCGCGCTCGTGGGCAAGAACGTGCGCGTTCCCTACGCCGACATCGCGTCGCTCGATGTGCAGCGCGCTGACGGTTCGCACATGAGCAAGAAAGGACTGATCATCGGTGCCGTCATCGTGGGCGCGCTGGCGGTCGCCGCAGCGGCGGGCGGCGGTGGTGGAGGCAGCGGCTACTGACGCAGCACGGCTCGCGGCGAGCGCCGCGGGCCGATTCCCACGAGCTCAATTCGCGCGGGAAACGCGCTGGGAGCGCAAGAACGGCGGCGCGCGCCGTGTCGCGCGCCGATGGCTCGGCTTGGCGACACCGCCCGCATCGAACGCCTTGCGCGCCTCTGACATGGCGGGCATGTTCTTTCTCGCCCACTCGGCGAGCGCTATCACCGGCTCACGCAAAGTGCGTCCCAACTTCGTCAGTTCGTAGTCCACGCGCGGCGGAATCGTCGGATAGACGGTGCGTGTGACCAGACCGTCACGCTCCAGCCCGCGCACCGTGAGCGTCAGCATGCGCTGCGAGATGCTGCCGATGGTGCGGCGCATCTCGTTGAAGCGCATCGGGCCGTCGGCCAGCAACTCCACCACCAGCAAAGTCCACTTGTCGCCGATGCGCGCGAGCGTCGCGCTGACCGCGTCGCACACTTCGGGCTCATGCTTGTTACCCGGTATCAAAAAAGTGCCTCCTTGTGGGGTTTGCTCGAGGGCACCATTCTAGCGCCAGGCACAAATAGTAACCAAGCCCGAAACGCAAGGATGAACAGCATGACCACAATTTCCGTCATCGTCGGCAGCACGCGCGAAGGACGTTTCTCGGAAAAGCCGGCCCGCTGGATTCTGCAGCACTTGAAGGCGCGCGCCGGCATCGAGGCCCGGCTGCTCGACCTGCGCGACTTTCCGATGCCATTCTTCGATCAGCCGATGACACCGGCCTGGCCTGGCCGCCCGGCGTTCGAGCACGAAGTCGTTCGCAAATGGACCGCGGCGATCGGTGAGTCCGACGGCTTCGTCTTCGTCACCCCCGAATACAACTACGGACCCGCCGCGGTCCTCAAGAACGCCATCGACTGGGTGTATCCCGAGTGGCATCGCAAGGCGGCGTGCTTCGTGAGCTATGGCTCCGCCATGGGCGTGCGCGCCGTGCAGCAGCTGCGCGAGATCATGATCGAGCTGCAGATCGCCCCGATTCGTTCCTCGGTGCACATTCCTGCACCCACGCTGTGGGCTCACTATCAGGGTGGCGATGTGGAAGCGGGACTCGCGCAGCTTGCGATCCCCGCCGAGGCCATGCTCGACGACCTGCTGTGGTGGACGGCAACGTTGAAAGCAGGGCGGGAGAGTACGTCGCGAGCGGCCGCTGCGCGGCTGGAAGCGAGTGCATGAGCGTTGCCTCGGCCGGGCCACCAGCGCCGCATCGGGTATAAACTCGAGCGCATGACAAACAAAACTGTGTTCCTGGTCTTCGGCGTGGCGCTGCTCCTGTCGCCGTTCGCACATGCGTGCGACAGCAAAGAAAAAGCGGGCCCGCTGGATCTGTCGACCGCCACCCTCCCGGAAATCACGGCCGCGCTGGAACAGAAAAAAGTTTCCTCCGTGGATCTGGTACGGGGTTATCTCGAACGCATCGCCAACTGCGATCCGAAGCTGCACGCCATCATCGCCACCAATCCCAATGCGATGCGTGAAGCCGAGCGCCTCGATCGCGAGCGCAAAGCAGGCAAGCTCCGCGGTCCGTTGCACGGCATACCGGTGATCATCAAGGACAACATCGATCTTGCCGGCGCGGTCACGACCGCCGGATCGCTGGCGCTCGCCAACAACCTGCGCACCCGCAACGCGCCGCTGGTAGACAGACTGACGGAAGCCGGAGTCATCGTCATCGCCAAGGCGAATCTGTCGGAGTGGGCCAATATCCGCTCCGGATGGTCGAGCAGCGGCTGGAGTGCGGTAGGCGGGCTCGCCGTGAATCCGCTGAACCCGCAGCGCACGGCTTGCGGATCGAGCTCGGGGTCCGGCGTGGCGGTTGCGGCCCACTTCGCGCCCCTCGCCGTGGGAACCGAGACCGATGGCTCGGTAACCTGTCCGGCGTCGGTGACCGGGCTCGTGGGACTCAAGCCCACGGTCGGACTCATCTCGGGAGCGGGCATCGTTCCCATAAGCCATACCCAGGACACCGCCGGGCCGATGGCCGCGACGGTTCAGGACGCGGCGACGTTGTTGACGGCGCTGGCCGAGTCGCGCGGCAAAGCCCCGAGAACCAACTACAGCGCGGGGCTCGATGCCGGCGCATTGAAGGGTGTGCGACTCGGGGTTGCGCGGTTCATCAAGGGATTCTCTCCGCCCACGGAAAAAGCTTTCAACGAGGCGCTCGAAGTGCTCAAGGCGCAGGGCGCGGTGCTGGTGGAAATCGACAAATTCGATTTCGCCGATCTCGGCGATCTCGAGCTCACCATTCTGCTCACGGAGCTGAAGGCCGACCTCAACGCCTACCTGGCAACCACGCCCGAGAGCGTGAAGACGCGGACCCTGGCCGATGTCATCGCGTTCAACAACGCGGAGCCGCGCGAGATGATCTGGTTCGGACAGGAGCTGTTCGAGCAGGCGCAGGCAACCGGCGGGTTGAGCGATCCGAAGTACACGCAGGCACTGCAGAAGGCGCATGACCTCGCCGGAGCGCAAGGAATCGATCGATTGCTGCGCGAGCACCAGGTGGTCGCCTTGGTTGCTCCGACCTATGGACCCGCATGGACCATCGACCTCGTCAACGGCGACCATTCGCCGGCGTCATCGACCCAGCTTCCCGCCGTGTCGGGATATCCGCACCTCACGGTGCCGATGGGACAGATATCGGGGCTGCCGGTCGGCCTTTCGTTCTTCGGCGCCGCGTGGTCCGAGCAGAAACTGCTGTCACTCGGTTATTCGTTCGAGCAGGCACAGCGCGCGCCCTGAAAAAAAGGCCGCCCCTTCCGGGGCGGCCTCTATCTACTCGACGATCGTCCGGCGATCAGAACTTGAAGGTCGCACCGATCGTGAAGGTGCGGCCGATCTCCGTCTGGAACAACGTGTCTTCGCGTGACCGGTCGATGAAGAGCGTGTTGCGCTCATCGGTCAGGTTCTGCGCTTCGAGGATGAGCGACAGGTTGTCATTGACGTTCCACGACGCCGACGCGTCCACGAACATGTTCGCCTTGTTGCCGCGCACGTCGCTGCCGGCCGAGGCCGGAAGTCCGCGAATGTACGCGTCGCGATACGAGCCCGTCGTGCGGACGCTGACGGTGCCGTTGTCGTAGAACAACGTGCCGCTCGCGGTGTTGGGCGAAAGGTCGACGAGGTCATCTTCGGTGAACGTCAGCGGCACGCCGCCGGCGCTCGTGAGCACGTACTTGATCGTCGACTCCACGTGCGTGTAGTTCGCGAGAAAGCCCGTGTTGCTCCAGAAGCCCGGCAGGTTGCGGAACTGGACCTGCGCATTGAGCTCGAAGCCCTTGAGTGGTCCGCCCTCCGTGTTCTGCAGCCGGCTCACCTGAAACGTATCCGTCGGCGAGGACGGCGAACCGGCGAGCACCGAGTCCGGCACTCCCAGGTTGCGGAACGGCTCGTCGCCCGTGATGCGCTGGATGTAGGTCTCGATGTCCTTGTAGAACACCGCCGCCGACAGCAGCGAGCCTTCCGCGAAATACCACTCGAGTGCCAGATCCGCGGTCTTCGCCCGGATCGGCTCCAGCAGCGGATTGTTCACCGATGCGGTGTGCGTGGTCGCGGTGACCGACACGCTCGGCGACAGGCTGCCGAGGTCGGCGCGGGCCATGACTTTGGCCGCGGAGAAGCGCATCAGCAGGTCGGGCGTGAACTCGAACACCATGTTCAGCGAGGGCAGCAAGTCGTGGTATTCCTGGTCGACGTCCTGGCGGAAGCCCACGTTCGGGAACGGCGCGCCCATTGGCGCCGCGATCGGGATGTAACCGACCGCCGACTGGCGCGTGTTCACGTAACGCACGCCGACATCACCACGCACCGGGATTCCCCACTCCGTGTTGAACGCCAGCATTGCGAACGCACCGGTAATTTCCTCGAGCATCTGGCTGCGGTTGGCGCCGCACTCGATGCCGCAGAAGTTGAACGCGGCGGGATAGTTGAACGTCTCGGCCCACTTCTTCGGGTCCATGGCGACCCAGCTTGCCGGGGCGCCAGCGCCGAACTTGCTGTCGAGATCATCGATGGTCAGCGTGTAGTCCGCGAGCGTCGTCCCCGCCGGCAGGTTCTGCGTCACGGTCGACGCGGCCAGGATGCCGGAAACGTGGCTCTTGAAGTTGTTCTGCCGCCATTGCAGACCGCCCTTCAGCTTGAAGGCGTCATTCATCTGCCAGTCGCCCGCGAGCTCGAACAGCGTGTTCGCGGTGACGTTGCGCGACGGCTTGCCCTGGAAGGAGTAGCCACCGACCACCGTCTGGTTGGAATCCGGCGTCGCCGCGTAGGTGAAGTTCGCCGGGTTCGAGACGTCGAAACCGAAGCCGATGAGCGGAGTCTCACGCCCGCTGAAGTCGATCGTGAAGTTGTCGACGTCGATCGCGTCGATGAAGGTCTGCAGGCGCTTCGGGCCGTCCCAGACCGACAGCGAACGCCCGGCCGATGCCGTGATCTTGAAGCTGTCGGAGAACGCATGTTCGAAGTCGAGGTTCGCCTGCTTGAAAGTCGCGATGTAGTTGTCGACCAAGCCTTCGGAGCGCACGTCCATGCCATCGAAAGTGGCCGACTGGACCGATCCCTTGTCGTCGAACGTCACTGCCCTGATGGACGTCATCGGCTGACCGTTGTTGGTCAGGTTGCGGCCGGTCGAAATGCCCGCGATGTAGTTGTCGCGACGCACGACCGCGTAGCGCGAGTACAGACCGTCGAGGGAGAGCTTGGTGTTCTCGCCGGGCGCCCACTGCATGCTGAGCGTGCCGCCGGTGCGTGAGGTGTCCTGCTCGGAATTCACGTAGCGCGGCAGGCGCGGGAAGAAAGCTCCGCCTCCGGGGATCGGCACGTGCGACACCGGGTCGACGATGCCGGGACTCGTCATGTTGTACACGGTCGTGAACGCCGCGAGATCGCTGGTGCGCGGATTTACGCCATATGCGCCGGCGCTGCAATTCGCGGCCGTCGTGCCGCGCGTGCCCGGCACCGGGCTCGGCGCCGTCGTCGTCCAGCCGATGGGCGTGCAGTACGGTAGGTAGATCCCGGGCGGCACCGGACCGCCCATGGGCGTGACCGCGATGTTGTTGGCGTTGGAGCTGGCGGCGAGGACGTCGACCGCGGAATAGCCGACTTCGCGGCTGTGTCGCTCCTGGTAGGCGCCTGACAACAGGATGCCGAACTTGTCGTCGAAAAATTTCTTCGAGAACAGCGCCGAGGCGCGCGGGTCCATGTCTTCGGATACGTCGTTGTAGATGCCGCGTCCGGTAATCGTGAACACCGTGTCATCGGCGAGGTCGAGCGGGCGGGGCGCGCGCAAGTCGACCGTCGCGCCGAGCGAGCCTTCCTCTACGTCCGCCGACATCGTCTTGCGGACGGCGAGCTGCGAGAAGATTTCGGTCGGAAACACGTTGAAGTCGAAGCTGCGGCCGTTATTGCCCGCGCCGTAAATGTCGCTCGCGCCGGTCTGCGCCGAGCCTTCCATTCCGTTGATGCGCACGCGCGTGAACGTCGGGCCGAGGCCGCGTACGGAGATGTTCTTGCCTTCGCCGCCGTCGCCGCGCGAGAGCGCGACCGACGGAATGCGCTGCATGGATTCCGCGAGATTGCTGTCGGGGAATTTGCCGATGTCTTCGGACGCGATGACGTCGACACTGGCGGTTTCGGTGCGCTTCTGCGCGAGCGCGGTATTCAGCGATCCACGGAAACCGGTGACGACGACTTCTTCGAGCTCCTGGGATTCCGGGGCGGTACTGTCCTGCGCGCGAGTAGTTTGCGCCGGCAGCATCAATCCGGCGCATAGCAGCGCCATCGAGATCGCGGTTCGCAAGGACGCGGATGCGTGTTCGGATGTCGACATTTGAAGAGTCCCCCTTATCATTTCGTGATCGAAAAAATCGTCAGCATTGTCAGTCTTGTATCGAGCGAAGGAAACCGGTTACCTAGCCGAGACAAAACTGAGCGGATTTGACCGCTTTCTACCGCATCTGACGAAATTTAACCACGAGTTTTCGGTCTTAATCCGCCGTTTGGTGCAATCAGGGCTCCGCTGGCTGCCCTGATGATTGCGCTAACGCAGACCGGTATCGGTGAGGGCGTTTGCGACCAGCTGAGCCATTCTGATTCGCGCCGCTTCGCTGTCGCCTATCACGATGGCGTCGTATACCGCGAAATGATCGGGCATCGGGTCACGCAATTTCTGCTTCTCGCGCCGGGCGAACATCGTGGTCCACTCGACTGCTGCGGCGATCGAACTGGAGAGAGTCACGAGCGGTTCGTTCCGCGTCGCTTCCAGGATGAGGTAGTGAAAAGTCTGATCCGCCGCGCGCCCTTCCGCGCTCTGCAGGCCAAGACGCTCCATCTCCTGCAAGGCGTGGCCCATGCGCGCTAGTTGGCGGCCGTCGCGCCGTAGGGCCGCGAGCGCGGCCGCGCCGGGTTCGACGATGCTGCGCAACTCGAAGATGCTGCGCACGAACGCCTCGCTCGGCTGCGACTCGAACATCCAGGCGAGCACGTCGAGGTCGAGCATGTTCCAGTTCGAGCGCTCCCGAACGCGCGTGCCGCTCTTCGTGCGGCTGAATACCAGACCCTTGGCGGTAAGAATGCGGATTGCCTCGCGGTAGGTGCCGCGCGACACCTTGTTCTCGGTGCTGAATCTTTCCTCGGCTGAGAGCAGCGTGCCGGGCGGAAATTTGCCGCTGACGATGGCGATGCCGAGATCGTGCGCGATGCCACTGTGGATGCCCTTCGGACGCTCCACGCCGAACCTGGTCATTTTCGCTTTCGCTACGCCGCGTGCCATGCCTTACGCCACCGGGATCAGTAATTTGTAGGGCTAAATATCGACTCTTATATCAATAAACGGCCCAGTCCTAGCAGCTCTTGCGAAGGCACTTTCACTTGGTACAAAGTAGCCCTACAAATTCCCGGCGCCACGCGCGCCCGGCTCACGGGGGACGATGATATGCAGACGACGGCTCGACGGGCGGGAATGTTCTTTTCGCTGCTCGTCGCGATCGGCGGCGCGGCGCAGGCCGAAGACTCCCCGAGGCCGGTGACGATAACGGTCGACGCGACGCGCTCCGCGGGCTCGCTGCCGCCGGTGTGGCGTTTCTTCGGCGCCGACGAGCCTAACTACGCGACCATGAAAGACGGCCGCAAGCTGCTGGTGGAGCTCGGCAAGCTCAGGACCGGCGCAGTCTATTTCCGCGCGCACAACCTGCTCAATACCGGCGACGGCACGCCGGCGTTCAAGTGGGGCAGCACCAATGCCTACACGGAAACCAGCGACGGCAAGCCGCAGTACGACTGGACGGTGGTCGATCGCATCATCGATACCTATCGCGCGCGCGGCATCCACCCCTATCTCCAGATCGGCTTCATGCCGGAAGCACTCTCGACGGCGCCGGCGGACGTGCCATACCAGCATCTGTGGCGCCCGGGCTTCGACTACAAGTTGATCGCTACCGGCTGGAGTTATCCGCCCAAGAGTTATGAGAAATGGGGCGAACTCGTCTATCAATGGACGTCGCACAATGTCGAACGTTACGGGCGCGAAGAAGTGGCGAAGTGGTACTTCGAGGTCTGGAACGAGGCGAACTTCCCCACTTATTGGCAGGGCACACCGGAAGATTTTTACAAACTGCACGACTTCGCGATCGCCGGCGTGCGGCGCGCACTGCCGAACGCGCGCGTGGGTGGGCCGGACGTGGCCGGCGCCGGTGGCCAATTCATGGACGGCTTCCTCGCGCACGTTTCGTCCGGAACCAACTACGTGACCGGCGAAGTCGGAACTCCCACCGACTTCCTCTCGTTCCACGCCAAGGGCCGCCCGACCTTCGTCGACGGCCATGTGCGCATGGGTATCGCCACGCAACTCAAGGAAGTCGACAACGGCTTCCAGAAAATTGCCGCGGTGCCAGCCCTCGCCGCCAAACCCATCGTGATCGGCGAGAGCGATCCCGAAGGCTGCGCGGCATGCCCGGGCCCGCAGAACGCGTATCGCAACGGCACCATGTACTCGAGCTACAGCGCGGCGAGCTTCGCGCGCATCTGGGAGCTGGCGCAAAAGCGCGGCGTGAATCTCGAAGGCGTGTTGACCTGGGCGTTCGAATTCGAGAACCAGCCCTGGTTCGCGGGCTATCGACAGCTTTCCACCAATGGCGTGAATCTGCCGGTGCTCAATGTGTTTCGCATGTTTGCGCGGCTCGGCCCCGAACGCATTGCCGCCAGCAGCAGCGCGCAGGTTTCACTCGATGAGATCGTGGCCAACGGCGTTCGCGGCGAGACGGACGTGGGCGCGCTGGCCACCCGCACGCCGCAGGGCGAGGTCGCCGTGCTGGTCTGGAACTATCATGATGACGATCTGACCGGTCCCGACGCGGCCGTTCACCTGACGATCACCGGCCTCAAATTGAAAGCGGCGAGCAACGCGACGATCTGGCGCGTCGACGGCGCGAATGGGAATGCGTTCACCGCCTGGCAGAAAATGGGCGCGCCGCAATCTCCGAATGCCACGCAGTACCAGGAGCTCGAGAAAGCTTCCGAGCTCGCGCCGCAGTCGCTGCAACCGCAGCGGGTTCGCCTCGGGACGCGGAGTTTCGAGGTGGCGCTTCCGCGGCAGGGCGTCGCGCTGATCGTGATCGGCAACTGACATGCGCGGTCGATGGGGGATCGCGGTGACGATCGCGATGGCGATCGCCATCAGCTATCTCGATCGGCAGACGCTGCCCTGGGCGATCAAGAACATTCAGGCCGACATTCCGATCGGCAACCAGACCAAGGCGTTCCTCGATTCGGCATTCCTCGCCACCTATGGCCTCATGTACCTGGGCGGCGGCTGGTTGTTAGACCGGATCGGCACGCGCCGCGGTTTCCTGTTCATCATGATCTTCTGGTCGCTGGCCTGCGCCAGTCACGGTTTCGCCGGTGGCGTCATCGCGCTCGCCGCGAGCCGGCTGCTGCTCGGCGTGGGCGAGGGCGGTGGCTTTCCAGCCGCGACGCGCGCGGTTGCGGAATGGTTCGCGCCGCGTGAGCGCGCCGCGGCACTCGGCATCATCAATGCGGGGACCGCGGTTGGCGCCGTCATTGCGCCGCCGCTGATCGCGCTGATTCTCGTGCAAGCCGACTGGTGGAATCTCGCGAGCTGGCGCTGGGTGTTTTTCGTGACCGGCGCGGCCGGACTTGCCTGGGCGGTGTGGTGGTGGGCCCGCTACCAGACGCCATCCGTCGCGCCCGATCCAGCAAGCGCGGACCTCGAACGCGCCGTCGTGGGAGCGGCTCCAACTCTCGCGCAGCTTCTACGCAAGCGCGAAGTGCTCGGCATTGCCGGCGCAAAATTCCTCAGCGACGGCGCCTGGTACTTCTATCTATTCTGGTTGCCGAAATACCTGTTCGAAGCGCGTGGCTTCGATCTCAAGCAGGCCGCCTCGGTCGGCTGGATTCCGTACGCGGCGTCCGGCATCGGCAGCCTGTGCGGCGGCTATCTTTCGAGCCGATTGCTGGCGCGAAATTTTTCCGTGAACGCCGCGCGCAAGATCGCGCTGGGCGCGAGCGCGGCGTTGATGCCCTGGGTGATGTTCGTGCCCCAGGCAGATTCGATTCCGCTCGTGCTGTTCCTGTTCAGCCTTGCGTTCTTCGGGCAGCAGAGCTGGTCGACGCTGGTGATGACCGTGCCCACCGACCTCGTGCCGCACGGCGCGCTCGGCAAGCTCGCAGGGCTCGTCGGACTCGGCGGTGCGTTCGGTGGCATTGCCATGGGACAGGCCGCGGGCTGGGCGCTCGACCACGGCTTCAGCTACACGCCCGTGCTGATCGCCGCCGCCTCGCTGCACATGATCGCATTCGCCCTCATTTGCCTGACCATCCCGCGCATCCGGCAACTCGAATTCCCGCCAAGGACTCATAGCCCGTGAAAATCACCGAAGTTCGTACACGCGTCGTTCAGTGGGAGGGCAAGACCGCGCCGCTGCCGCCGCACTTCTGTACCAATCCCATGGATCTGATCTCGCCGCGCCTCTCGCCTGAAACCATGGGGACCTTCACCTTCCACGGCTGGCTGATCGTGGAAATATTCACCACCCAAGGCCTGGTGGGTATCGGCAACGCAGCACTGTCGCCGCTTCTGACCAAACAACTGATCGACCAGCATCTCGCGCCGCTGCTGATCGGCGAAAATCCCTGGGACACGGAATTCCTCTGGCAACACATGTATCGCAAGACCATGGCGTTTGGCCGCAAAGGCGTGGCCCTGGTGGCGATCTCGGCCATCGACATCGCGCTGTGGGACCTCATGGGCAAAGCCGCCGCACAGCCTTGCTACCGGTTGATGGGCGGACGCACCAAGGCGCGGATCCCGGTGTATGCCAGCCGCCTGTATTCCACTCCGCTCGAAGAGCTCGCGAGCGAGGCGCGGCGTTACAAGTCGGAAGGCTACCAGGCGATGAAGCTGCGCTTCGGCTGGGGACCCATCGACGGCGCGGAAGGCATGGCGCGCAACGTCGAACTACTGCGCACGGTACGCGACGCGGTGGGCGATGAAGTGGACGTGATGGCCGACGCCTACATGGGCTGGAGCCTCGACTACGCCAAACGCATGATGCGGTTGATAGAGCCGTTCAACCTGCGCTGGCTCGAAGAGGCCATCATTCCCGATGACATCCACGGCTACCACGAGCTGCGGCGCTTTGGCACGACGCCGATTGCCGCGGGCGAGCACGAGCACACCATCTACGGTTTCCGCCAGCTCATCGAGGCCAAGGCGCTCGACTACATCCAGTTCGATACCAATCGCGTGGGCGGACTGACCGCCGCGCGCAAGATCCAGGCGCTGGCCGAATCGTATTCGATTCCAGTGGTGCCGCACGCCGGGCAGATGCACAACTACCACGTGGTGATGGCCAGCCTCAATTCGCCGATCGCGGAATACTTTCCGCCGGTCGATGTCGAAGTGGGCAACGAATTGTTCTGGTACATCTTCAGGGGTGAACCGGTGGCGAAAGACGGCTTCGTGGATCTCGATGACGGCGTGCCGGGCCTGGGGCTCACCATCGACGAAGCCGCGCTGAAAAAATTCAAGGTGATCGCATGAAGATATCCGTACTCGGACTCGGAATCATGGGCGCGGGCATGGCGCGGCAGCTCATCGCCAAGGGATTTACCGTTGCCGTGTGGAATCGCGATGCCGCCAAAGCCGTGCCGCTGGCCGCCGCCGGCGCGCGCGCCGCCCGTTCCGTCGCCGACGCGACACGAGACGCCGACGTCGTGCTGGCCATGCTGGCGAATGACGAGGCGTCGCGCAGCGTGTGGCTCGGCGAGGCGGGCGCGCTCGCGGCCATGCGCCAGGGAGCCATCGCCATCGAGTCGAGCACGCTCACGGTCGAATGGATTCGCGAACTTTCGGCCACGGCGCAGACGCGCGGCTTCGGATTCCTCGACGCGCCGGTCACCGGCAGCAAGATGCAGGCGGAGAGCGGCGCCTTGTCTTTCCTGGTTGGTGGGCCGGCCGAATTGCTGGAACGAGTGCGGCCTGTACTGGCCGCGATGGGCGGCAGCATCGCGCACCTGGGGCCCACCGGCAGTGGTGCCATGATGAAGCTCATCAACAATTTTCTGTGCGGCGTGCAGGTGGCGAGCCTCGCCGAAGCCATCGCCATGGCGGAACGCAGCGGACTCGATGCGCGCCAGGCCGCAGCGGTGCTCGGCGCCGGCTCGCCGGGTAGCCCGCTGGTGAAAATCGTCGCGCAGCGCATGCTCGATCGGGCCTACGAGCCGAACTTTTTCGTTCCGCTGATGGCCAAAGACCTGAGCTATGCGCGCCAGGCGTTCGCGCTCGCCGGCATCGAGCTCAAGAGCGCTGACGCGGCGCGCGATCGATTTGCCGCCGCGGAGAAAGCCGGATTCGCGGAAAAGGACATCGCCTCGATCGTCGAACTGCTGCGCCGCTAGAATGGCTTCAAAGGGGGACTCAATGAAAAACCGATACCTGTCGTTTGCGATCATCTGCCTGGCGGTGGCCGCTCTGCCGTTTAAGAGTGTTCCGGCGCTCGCGGCGGACGAGGGCGAGTGGCACTCGCTGTTCAATGGCAAGGATCTGTCCGGCTGGACCGTCAAGATCAACAAGCATCCGCTCGGCGACAACTACGCCGATACGTTCCGCGTCGAGGACGGCATCATCAAGGTGAGCTACGACAAATACGGGAAGTTCGATGAGCAGTTTGGCCACCTCTACAGCAACCAGGCCTACTCCAGCTATGTCCTGCGGCTGGAATACCGCATCACCGGCGCCGCGGTCGCCGATTCACCGCCGTGGGCCAAGCTCAACAGCGGCGTCATGATCCATTCGCAATCACCAATGGGAATCGGCCTGAATCAGCCGTGGCCGGCGAGCATGGAATTTCAATTCCTGGCGACTGGTGCCACCGCGGGAAAGCAAACCGGCAACGTCTGCACGCCCGGAACCAATATCGAGTTGAAGGGCAAACTCGTCACCGATCACATCATCGACTCGACCTCGAAGCTCTATCCGCTCGACGAGTGGGTGGCGGTGGAAGTGGAAGTCCACGGCAATACTGAAGTGATCCATCGGGTGAACGGCGTCGAGGTGCTGCGTTATCAACATCCGCAGCTCGATCCGCGGGACGAGAGCGCGCAGGCACTGCTGGCCGCGGGCAACCCGATGCAGTTGTCGTTCGGGCACATCGCGCTGCAGGCGGAATCGCAGCCCGTATGGTTCCGCAACATCAGGATCCGGCAGCTCGATAAATGACCGCAACCGCCTGGCAGCGTGAACTGGCCGAATCCACGACCAGTCCCGAAGCATTGCTGGCCGCTCTCGGCCTCGATTCCAAGCTGCTCGCCGGCGCGCGCGCCGCCAACGAGACCTTCGATTTGCGTGTGACGCCAGGTTTCCTGTCGCGCATGCGCCGGGGCGATGTGAACGATCCGCTGCTGCGCCAGGTATTGCCGCTCGCCGACGAGCTCATCGAGACGCCGGGCTATGGTCCGGATCCGCTGCAGGAGCACGCCGCCGTGCGTGCGCCGGGCCTGCTGCAGAAATATGCCGGGCGCGCGCTGCTCATCACCACTCAGGCCTGCGCGATCCACTGCCGTTATTGCTTCAGGCGCGAGTTTCCCTACTCGGCGCAGCAGGATGCGGCTGAAGAAGGCGCCCCGCGCTTCCATGCCGCGCTCGCGCGTGTCGCGGCGGACTCCAGCATCGAAGAGGTCATCCTGAGCGGCGGCGACCCCTTGTCGTTGAGCGATGCGCGCCTGGCGCGGATCACCGCGGCGCTCGCGGCCATGCCCCATGTGCGGCGCATACGTGTGCACACGCGCCAGCCCGTCGTGCTGCCATCGCGGGTCGATGACGGCCTGCTCGCCTGGCTGCGCGGTATCAAACTACCTACCGTATTCGTACTGCACGTCAATCATGCCAACGAGATCGACGGCGACGTGCGCGCCGCCTGCGGCCGGCTGCGCGCGGTGGGGGTCACGCTGCTCAATCAGTCCGTATTGCTCAAGGGAGTCAACGACGACGCGGACACGCTCGCGCAGCTCTCGCGCGCGCTCATGGACGCGGGCGTGGTTCCTTACTACCTGCACTTGCCCGACCGCGTGCGCGGCACGGCGCATTTCGACGTGGCTGAAGCCGATGCGCAGCGTCTCATTGGTGAGCTCAGTGCGCGGCTTTCCGGCTACCTGGTGCCGCGCCTGGTGCGCGAGATCCCGGGCGCGGCTTTCAAAGTCCCGAGCGTCGCGGGCGCGTAAGCGCGTCAGGCGGGCCTTTTTGGTCTTGACGCGGTGACGCTGCCGAACACCATGGCAGGTGGCCGGCCGTTATCCATGGGGAGCGCGTCCGGGCACGGCAGCGGGCTGGTCATAATGTCGGGCCGCCGTTCCAAGGAAAGTGCGGATGCGTCCGTCTCATGAGCAGTAACGAGCGTTCGACCGGATGGATGAAACTCTAATACGACGGGCTCAGGGCGGGGACGCGACCGCTTTCGCCGAACTATTGGATCTGCACTACGACACCATCCACCGGTTCGCGTGGAAGTGGTGTGGCCACGCCGCCAATGCGGAAGACATTGCGCAGCAGGCGTGCCTGAAGCTGGCGGGCAGCCTTTCGCAGTACCGATTCCAGGCGGCGTTCACCAGCTGGTTGTATCGACTGGTGATCAGCTGCGCGCACGACTGGCAGCGCTCACAACAGCGCCACGAGCATGACGAGCTGCCCGAGGAGGAATCGACGTTCGACGTCGCGAACGCCGAGGACGGCATCTATCTGTCCCAGGTGCTGGCGCAGCTCGCACTGCTCGGCGAGGGCATGAAGGAAACCGCGCTGCTGGTACACGCGGAGGGCATGAGCCATGCGGAAGCCGGCACGATTCTCGGAGTATCGGAGTCAACCATTTCTTGGCGCGTGCACACCATACGCAAACACATGAACCGGCAGGAAGCCCGCGCGAGCTTGGCCTATGAATGAGAAATCCCTGGAAGCGAAACTGGCGCGCGTGAGCGCCCCGGCACCCGATCCCGAGGCGCGGCTGCGCGCCAAGCGCGCGGCGCTCGCGGAATTCAGCCGCGTGCACGCCGCGAGCGCTCAGCCTGGCGCGCACAAGGCCGGCCGGTTCCAAGGTTTGTTAGGCGCGGTACGTCTCTCTCGTGAAAGTACATCACACCGGAGAGACTCCATGGGCTGGTCGACGAGGACGAGATTGTTTGCGGGTGCGGCGAGCGTGTGTCTCGCCGTGATCGGATTCGCCGTGGTCTGGCCGATGCTCGGCGGCGGCGGCGCCAGACTGCTCGAGCACACGCCGGAAAATGCGCTGCCTCCCGGGCCGGTGAATTCCGAACCAGAGATACCGGCGCGGTCGGAGCCAATTCCGATCCCTCGCGCGGATCCGGTGAACGCCATACCCGAACAGAAGCCTGCGGCAAGTGCCGAGCCGAAGGGCGATCGAAGCACGCGCGCCGGGGAGCGCGACGCAGTCGCCACGGCAAACTCGGAGTCGTTGGCCCAGCCGCAATCCGCGGCGGGGCAGGCGGTGGCCGGGGATATCGTCACGGCTCCCGTTGCGCCGGCTAACAAGGATGAGGTCAGCGAGGTCACCGTGACTGGAATGCGCATTTCAGCCGCTCCTCAGACAAGTCCTATGGCGGAGATCAGTGCCAAGGCTCTGGAAGAAGTGGTCGTCGCGGAGGCGAGCGGTGGCGGGCGTGCGCCGCACAAGGGCGTTGCGCCTCCGGCTCCTTCGTCTCTCTACAAGTCGGAGAGAAAGGACCGTGGCGTGGCCAATGTCGGCACGGCGCTGTACATGTCCGTGCCAGCGCCGGCGGACGAGAGCCGCGACAAGTTCGCGCACTTCGAGCTGAACCCAGTCAAGCAGGTGGCCACGGATCCGGTGTCCACGTTCTCGGTGGATGTCGATACCTCGTCGTACAGCTTCGCGCGGCGAATGCTGAACGATGGCGTGCTGCCGCAGAAAGACGCGGTGCGCGTCGAAGAGATGATCAACTATTTCGACTATGCCTGGCCGAAGCCCAAGTCCGCCTTGGAACCGTTCGCGCCCACCGTGGTAGTTGGCGATTCGCCCTGGGGCAAGGACAAGAAGCTGGTGCACATCGGCATCAAGGGCTACGAGATCGACCGCGGTGAGGCGCCAGACGCCAACCTCGTGCTGTTGCTGGACGTGAGCGGCTCGATGAATTCACCCGACAAGCTGCCGCTGGCGGTGCAGTCCATGGAACTGCTGCTCGGCAGCCTCAAGCCCACCGACACGGTCGCGATTGTCGTTTACGCCGGCGCCGCCGGTACGGTGCTCGAGCCCACGCCGGTGCGCGAGAAGGAGAAGATCCTGGACGCGTTGCACAGCCTGCGTTCCGGTGGGTCGACCGCCGGCGCGGAAGGAATCGAACGTGCCTATCAGCTCGCCGAGAGGAGCTTCCGCAAGAACGGTGTGAATCGCATCCTGCTGGCCACCGACGGCGACTTCAACGTGGGCATCGACGATACCGAGCAGCTCAAGGGCTACATCGAACGCAAGCGCGAGAAGGGAATCTTCCTTTCGGTGCTGGGCTTCGGCCAGGGCAACTACCGCGACGAGCTGGCGCAGGCGCTCGCGCAGAACGGCAATGGTGTCGCGGCATATATCGACACCGTCAGTGAGGCGCGCAAGGTGCTGGTGCAGGAGGCGAGCTCGTCGCTGTTCACCATCGCCAAGGACGTGAAGCTCCAGGTGGAGTTCAACCCGGCCACGGTGGCGGAATATCGCCTCGTGGGTTACGAAACCCGCTCGCTCAAGCGCGAGGATTTCAACAACGACGCGATCGACGCCGGCGACGTGGGCTCGGGCCACGCCGTCACCGCCATCTACGAGATCACGCCCGTGGGTTCGAGCGCGCGCATGGTCGGCGAAAGCCGATATCCGCAGAATCGTCCGGCCGCGGCGGGCGGCAGCCGTGAGGAATATGGCTACCTCAAGATCCGCTACAAGCTTCCCACCGAGTCGCAGTCACGGCTGCTGGAACAGGTGATTCCGCTGAAGACCACGTCGGCATCCGAGGCCGTGCTGCGCGACGTGCAGTTCTCGACCGCGGTCGCCGGCTTCGGGCAACTGCTGCGCGGCGGTAGTTATACCGGGACGCTCGGCTACGAAGACATCATTCGCCAGGCCCAGTCCTCCACCGGTGCAGATCGCTTCGGCTACCGCGGCGAGTTCGTGCAGCTGGTGCGCAAGGCCCAGGCCGCGCAGCGTTAGTTGACCCGCGCAGCGATAGTTGACCCGCGCAGCGTTATTCAGGCCGCGTAGCGCCGGCGGGGAGTGCGTCGCTATTTCTGCGTCTTCACCTTGTAGCCCGCGGGAATCTCGAACGCGTCAGCCGGCAGGCTGCCGGCCTCGACCTTCGTGACCGTGGTGGTGATGTCGCTCTTGGCGAGTTTCGCGAACATGCCCGCCATCGGCCCGTCGCCGGTGGCGCTGATGGTCACATGACTCTCGAGCGCCATGCCCGCTTCCGCCATCTTTCTCGTCAACGCGGCGTAGGCCTTGGCTTGCGCCGCGCCGGTGGGCGACTTGGCGGCCCTCGGATCGCCGAAGATGAATCCCGAATCCGCCGAGGCTTGGTAAAACGCCTGGTAGTCGGCGAGGCCGGGAACGGTGGTGGCAAGGCAGACCGTGCCCGACAGCACCATGTTGAGATCCATTCCCTGGCCCATTTCGCCCGTGGGGCTGAACGGCAGCGTCAGGTTCACGTCATAGATCGTGCACGGGTATCCGGCGATCTGCCTGCTCTGCGCGGTTTTCGTGAGCGTCGCCTGCATGGCGCCTGTGCCCACCTTCGCAAGCTCATCGGCAATGGCGTCGAGCGGAGTCACGACGGCGGACTTCTTCTTGTCATCGAGATCGACGAAGCGGCGGCCGTCGATGTCGATGATGAGGGTCTGGATCTTGCCCTTGAGCGCCTGGTCGCTGCGCATGCGCGTGCCCTTGATCTTGTGCACGCCTTCACCATCGACGTTGATGAACGAGGCTTTGCCCGCCGCCGTCGTGGTCACCGTGACGTCGGCATGGGCGGCGGCGACCAACAGCGTCGTCACGCCGACGGCTAGCACGGACATCGAACTACTGAAGCGTCTCATTGGTATTCCTCGCTGTGCGCGCGCCTGTATACACGAAGCGCGGTGGGAGTTCCGCTGTCTCGACCTGCCGACACTACTTCGTCAAACGGGACGGTCGCTAACTAGTCAATCCGATTCCATGACGATGGGCCGGCTGACGGACAGGCGCATGCGCCCGCGACCGGCTTTTTCCAGCTGGATCGTCGCGCGCTGCTCGGCGAGACGGCGCTGCAGCAACAGCAAACGCACCTCCAGATTGTCCTGCACGTCGGGCAACCGCAGGTCCGGCGAGAGGCGCAACTCGCGATTGGAGAATTCGCGACGCCCACTGCGCAGGAACTCGCCCGCGAGTTTCCAGAGAATGGCCCCCGCGACGCCACGGATGAGGTAGACCTCGTCGAGGAAGATGCTGTTGTCGCGTGCGTACCGACGCAGGCGCACCGCGGGTCCGCCAGTCGGATCGACGGCCCGCGGTGGCTCGCGGGGCGGCGGCTCGGGTTCGGCCGGTTGCATGAGGCTCATGGCCACGGCGAATTGTCCGCAGAGCATCATCAACGCGTCTTCGTCGTCGTAACCGAAGTACTGGTCGTGGCCACTTTCGGCCAGCAACGCGCCGAGCACGCGTCCGCGCGCGCGCAATGGCACGGCGAGCTGGCTGCGCGGCTCCTCGAGACCTGGCAGCGGTATTGCGCCTTTGAATACCGGCTCGAGGCCCAGGGCGTCGGCGCGATCGCGTACCGCGCGCGCGTAGGTGGCCATGTTCATCATGTGGCCGACGCGAATCGGCACTCCTTCGCGCACCGCCGTGCCGACGATGCCTTCACCGATGGAGATCTCGGCGCCGGCACCGTCGGTCTCGTAGCCGCGACTCGCCAGCAAGGTGAGCGCGGCCCGCGAGGAATCGAACAGCCATAGCATCGCGTGGTCGATGCGCAGCAGCTCCTGCAGGCCATCTAACAAGGTATCGAGAAGGTCGGCGAGCTCTTCGCAATGCGCCATGCGCTCGGACAACAGCCGCGAGTTGGTCGGCAAGTCCACGCGTGGCTGTGCCGCCGGCAATTCCTTGCGGCCCGGCACCCGCCGCAGCTCGAGCACGCGATAGATATCCGCGCCGCGCAGGTGAAACACATTGGCCATGCCGACGTGGCTGGCCACGCCCATGAGCTTGGCGCGGAGGCGCTCGAACACCGGGCCCTCGGTCTCGGTGCGCTGGTATTCGAGTTGCAATACCACGCCCGCGCCCGTGTACGGATCGTCGAGCGTCAACGAAGCGCGCCGGGTAGCCAGCACGTTGTCGCGGCTGCGATTGAAGAACTGGTACGAGAGTGCGACGTGCTGCGGATCCACGTACTCGGCGAGCGACAGATAACTCACGTTCGGGACGTGCTCGGCGGAGGCGGTGCACAGGCTCGGCGGCACGACGCCTTCCATCATGCGGCGTACCGCGAACAAGCTCAGGCCGTCCTCGAACTGCGCGCTCATGCGGGCTGCAGCGCGAGGGCGTTGCCGGCGCCCGGTCCCGGGGTCTGGTTGCGCGCGGCGGTTGGCGTGAACCGGATCGCCATCAGCTGCTCATCCGCGGCTGTATACCAGGCGGAGGAATATTCGGGTGGGAAGCCAAAGCGATTGAGCTGGGCGCGAAACGCATCGTGCCGCGATGTGACCAGGGCGCGAAAAGCCGCGCCACCCAGGCTCACGACGGCATCGCTGCCTAACAGGCTCATGGAGCGAAAGTTCTCGGGCAGCGTGACGTTGAGTGCGATGCGGCCGTTTTCGCGCACGGCGTCGAGCACTTCGAAGCCCGATTCCGCCGAGATGACGACTACCAGGCGACCATCCGGCTCGAGATCGGCCGCCATGCCGCGGCACACCACCGGGCGTCCGCCATTCGTGCAGGCACCAACCTGATGCGCCACGCCCGCGGCCAGAAGCTGAACCATGTCCGACGTCAAAGTCATGTTGTTGTTCTTGCGCTCCCCGGTACACGTTAGCGTGAAATTAAGAATTCGCTAAGTGCGACTTAGCAAACGCGGTGGCTGCCCCTCCCTAACCTGCGCTTCCCCGCCCCTGGGCGAACAGCCGGAAGTCGCACCATGTCCAAGCCCGTCATTGCCGTTTTTGGTGCCACCGGCGCGCAGGGGGGCGGGCTCGTCCGCGCATTGCTAGCCGATACCGGGCGGCATTTCGCGGTGCGCGCGGTCACTCGCAGACCCGAGAGTCCAGCCGCCCAGGCGCTCAAAGCCGCCGGCGCCGAAGTCGTCCTCGCGGATCTCGACGACGGCTGCAGCATCCAACGCGTGCTCGAAGGGGCCTATGGCGCGTTCTTCGTCACCAACTTCTGGGAGCACCTGTCGGCGCAGAAAGAGCTGACGCAGGCACACAACCTGGCGGCCGCGGCCGCCCAGGCCGGCGTGCGGCACGCCATCTGGTCCACGCTCGAAGACACGCGCGATTTCCTGGCCGCCGATGGCGCGCGCATGCCCGTGCTGCAAGAGCGTTTCAACGTTCCGCATTTCGATGCCAAGGGCGAGGCGCATCGCTTCTTCGCGCAGCAACGCGTGCCGGTGACCTACCTGTACACCTCGGGGTTTTGGGAAAACCTGATCCACTTTGGAATGGGTCCGCAGCGCACGGGCGATGGAAAACTCGTTCTCACTTTTCCGACCGGCGCCGCCCGAATTCCCTGGATTGCCGCCGGCGACATCGGCATCGCCGCGCACGAGATTTTCCTGCGCGGTGACGCATTGATCGGCGAGTCGATAGGCATCGCCGGCGAACACCTGACCGGCGCGCAAATGGCGGTGCAACTGAGCACCGCCCTCGGCGAACACGTGGCTTACAACGCCGTGACACCGGACGAATTCCGCGCCTTTCCGTTCCCGGGAGCGGATGAGATCGGCAACATGTGGCAGTTCAAGCGCGACTTCGAAGCCGCGTACTGCGCGCGCCGGAACCTCGATCGCGTGCGTGCCCTGCATCCCGGCATCGCGAACTTCGCCACCTGGCTGGCGGCTAACAAGTCACGCATTCCACGGGCGTTGGCGGCGTGAGACGGATGTCCCGCGACACGCTCAAGTGGCTGATGCTGCTGGCACTGGCCTGCGCCGCCGTGCCGGGTGGCGCCCGCGCGGCGGAAATGCGCGCGATGCCCGAGCACCTGCGCGACACCGGCCTGTACGCGCATGGACTGAAGTTGCATCCGGACGCGCTGCCATTCTCGCCGCAGTACCCGTTGTGGTCGGACGGGGCCAGCAAGCGCCGCTGGATCTATCTACCGACCGGTACGAGCGTCGATGCCACGCGGCCCGACGCCTGGAACTTTCCGCGCGGTACGAAGCTGTGGAAGGAGTTCAGCCACGGCCGGGCGCTCGAGACGCGTTACATCGAACGCGGCGCGGATGGTGAATGGCGGTACGCCAGCTACATCTGGAATGCGGAAGGCACCGATGCCGTGCTCGCGCCGGCGGCGGGCGTGCGTGACATGCCCGCGCCCGGCGCTCCCGGCGGGCGCTACAGCATTCCCGCCGAGAACGATTGCCGGGCGTGCCACGAAGGTGCGCCGGTGCCGGTACTGGGCTTCAGCGCATTGCAGCTTTCGCCGGATCGCGACCCACTGGCGCTGCACGCCGATGCCGCCTCGGTCCCGGGCACGGATCTGCGTTCGCTGGTGGCGCGCGGCGTGCTGCGCAACCTGCCGGCGGATCTGCTGGTACGTGCGCCGCGCATCGAGGCTGCGAACCCGGCCGAGCGTGCCGCACTCGGCTATCTGCACGGCAATTGCGGCCACTGCCACAACGACGACGGCCCGCTGGCGGCGCTCGACATGACGCTGGCACAGCGCGTCGGCAGTCAATCGGCTTCCGGCGCGGTGCTGCGTTCGATCGTCGGCGTACGCAGCCAGGCGCGCGCCGCCGAATTGCCGACGGACGCCGCGCGTATTGCCCCGGGCGAATTCGGCGCGAGCGCCATCGCCGTGCGCATGCGCTCGCGTAACCCGCTGCAACAGATGCCGCCGCTCGGCACGGAAGTCGCCGACGCGCAGGCAATGGCACTCATTGCGCGCTGGATCGAAGGTTTACCTGTCCACTAGTTCCCATCCCTGAAGGAGTTGCCCGTGTATTCCCTGAAAATGTTGTCGAGAATCGCCCTGGTCGTCGCCGCGTCGTTCGCGCGTGCGGCCGAACCGACCGTGCCCGCCGACTCCGGCGATTCGCTGGCGCGCGGCAAATACCTGGTTACGATCGCCGGTTGTAACGATTGCCACACGCCCTTGAAAATGACGCCGGAGGGTCCGAGGCCGGACTTCGATCGCATGCTCTCCGGGCACCCGGAAGCGCTGGCAATGCCGCCGGCCCCGGCGCTGCCAGCCGGCCCGTGGCTGGTGACGGTGGGCGCGACCAACACGGCATGGGCCGGGCCCTGGGGCGTAAGTTTTACAGCGAATCTCACGCCCGACCGGGAAACCGGGCTCGGCAAATGGACGGTGCGCAATTTCACGGAAACGATTCGTAGCGGTCGACACCTGGGACGCGGGCGTGAAATCCTGCCTCCCATGCCCATCCCGATGTACAAGCACTTCACCGACTCGGACCTCGCGGCGATCTTCGGCTATCTGCAGTCCATTCCCGCCGTGAAGAACCGCGTGCCGGAACCGCGTGCGGGTAGCTAGCCCAACCGGACGCGAAAATTCGTCAACCTGCCGTCGGGATCACCGACGGCGGGGTGGCGATGTGCAGAGGCTGCTTTGGCTGGCCATTTCTCTTGCGGGCATGACCGGCGCCGCGGACGCCGTGGATTCGGTGCAGTTGCTGCCATCGCCGATCGTGCTGCCCAAGCGCATCGGGCCGATGACGCTGTCGGGCGCGCCGCACAAATACGACGATCCACGGCTCGGCATCTCCTACCAGTACAGTGGCGATGGCCTGTCTCTCACGGTCTATGTCTACGACGCCGGCGTTGCGGAACTGTCCGACGGGCCGGACACCATGCCCGTGTGCCGTGAATACGAGATCGCGAAGCAGGGAGTCGAGCAGGCGTATCAGAAAGTGCAGCTCAAGTCGGAGCTCATCGTACGATTGAATTCTCCCGACGAATTGCCGCTCATCCGTGAAGCGCACTACGAGTACGAACGCGAAGGCCGTCCAACCCTCTCGTTCATCTGGATCACGACCGCGGCAAAATATTTCGTGAAGTTGCGTCTGAGCATGGATCCGCGGCTGCGCGATGAACTGCCCGACGCGCGCCGCGGGCTGTTGTCGATCGTCGGCGACGCGATCAAACCGTTCCTGGCACCGGCCGACGAAAGCGCCAAACCGCCCGGGACGTCGATCAATTTCAATCTCGGCGGAAAATCCGACGATGAGATGGGAGCGGGTGTCATGTACCTGATGCTGCTCAGCGCCGTTGCCGAGCGCTCGCCCGAACAGACTCCCGTGTGCGGCGGCGAGTTCGTCCCGACCCTCGAAGCCGAAGCGGGGATCTATCGCGCCATGTTCGCCAGAAGCGAAGACCTGGCGAAGTCCGGGTTCGCCAAGCGCATCGCGCGGATCGACAAGGCGGGATTTCTCGAGGAATTCCTCTGGGTCGACCGGCATCGGGAGGCGTGGGGTGCGAGCGCGCCCGGCGTTCTGAGGCTTTCCGAGTACCAGGTATGGCGGCAGAAGAACCTCAAGCGATTCCAGGCGCCGCCGTTCGGAACGGTCACCATCGACCATCCGCGTCCATTGCCGCTGGAGCCGCTCGATCCCTGAAAGTCCGGGGTCCGCACCTTATAGAAGAGTAAGGTTGCAAATAAGAATGTTTCTCATGTAGCGTTCGCGCTCCTTTTTTGAGCCGGACGCCGATGGAATCCCGCCGCCGCATGCAGCTCTATCGCACCACGCACACGTGGCATTGGATCAGTGCGGCGGTGTGTTTCGCGGCGCTCACCCTGTTCACGGTCACCGGCATCACCCTCAATCACGCCGGCGCGATCGGTGCCCGGCCGGCGATCTCCAGTGGAAGCGCGCAGCTTCCAGAAAACCTCCGCGCGGCACTGGCCACACCGGCCGCGCAAGGCACGCCACCGCCGGCGCGTATCGTCGAATGGGCCGAGGAAAAATTCGGCTTTTCGTTGCGCGGCGCTGCCGCGGAATGGTCCGATGAGGAGCTGTACTTGTCGGCTCCTGGCCCGGGCCGCGACGCCTGGTTATCCATCGATCGCGCCAGCGGCGCGGCAAAATTCGAAACCACCGATCGCGGTTGGATCGCGTATTTCAACGATCTCCACAAGGGCCGAAATACCGGTATCGCGTGGACGATCTTCATCGACATCGTCGCCGTTGCCGTCCTGTTCTTTTCGATCACCGGCCTGGTGCTCCTCTGGATCCAGGCGCGCCAGCGCGCCTCGACCTGGCCGCTGGTCGGCGGCGGCATCGCCATCATCGTCGCGCTCATGATCTTCATCGCGCATTGAATCGGACCTTTTGATAGTTAGTCGCAGACCTTCAGTTGGAGCACAGAATGATTCGCAAGTCCCGCCTCGCCGTGTTGCTGGCACTCATCGCCTGCGCTGGATCGGCCAGCGCGGCCGATCTCAGCCTGAGCGTGGAGATTCCGCAGTTGCCGGTGGCCGAATACCACAAGCCGTACGTCGCCATCTGGATCGAAGGTGCCGATCAGTCCATCGCCGCCAATCTCGCTGTCTGGTATCAGCTGCGCGGCGATCACACCAAGTGGTTGCCGGATCTGCGCCAGTGGTGGCGCCGCGGCGGGCGCGACGTCAAGGTTCCGGTGGACGGACTGACGGGCGCGACGCGTCCGGTCGGTCAGCATCTGCTGAAGTTCGACGCCGCACAGGCGCCGCTCGCGGCGCTCAAGCCCGGCCAATACGCGGTGGTCGTCGAGGCGGTCCGCGAGGTGGGTGGTCGTGAGGCCGTGCGGATTCCTTTCGAGTGGCCGATCAAGGCGGCAAGAACCGGGAGCGCCAAAGGCACCAAAGAGCTCGGTGCCGTCGCGCTGACACTCAATCCTTGAGAAGGACCAACACATGAAAACCTTGCTCGTGAGAATTGCCGCACTGTCGTTGATGTTAGTGCCCGCGGTCAGCCAGGCGGCGCGAGCCTGGCTGCTGCCCTCGCAGACAATATTGGCGCGCTCCGGTGGCTGGGTCGCCGTCGATGCGGCGATGGCCGACGACCTCTTTTCTTTCAACCAGGGCGCGATGCCGATCGACTCGCTCGTCGTGAGCGGGCCCGACGGCCAACCCGTCGCTCCGCAGAATCCCGCCAAGAGCCACACGCGCTCCAGCTTCGATCTGGAACTGCGGCAGGCTGGCACCTATCGCGTCGCGGTCGTCGACGACGGAGTGACGGCTCGCTGGGAAGAAGACGGCAAGCCGAAGCGCTGGCGCGGCACCGCTGCCGAAATGGCGACCGGAATTCCGGCGAACGCGACCAAGCTCGAGGTTGAGCAAACGCAACGTCGCGTCGAGACTTTCGTGAGCGTGGGTTCGCCCACCGACGTCAAGGCGACCGCGGGATCGGGAATCGAGCTTTCGCCGGTCCAGCATCCCAACGATCTGTACGCGCGCGAAACGGCGAAGTTTCGCTTCCTGCTGGACGGCAAGCCGGCGAAGGACCTGGAAGTCGAGGTGATCGCCGGCGGCACGCGATACCGCGATGCGCCGGACGCGATGACATTCAAGACCAGCAAGGATGGCGAAATCGCGATCACCTGGCCGGCGGCCGGCATGTACTGGCTGGAGCTCTCGCTCGCTGACGAGCACGCCACGGTACCGGGCGTAAAATCCCGCCGCGCTTCGTACGCGGCGACCTTCGAAGTACTGTCGCAGTAGTTTGTTGCGCGCATTGGTCGCCGTCGCGGGCCTTGCGCTCGCCGGCTGCGCCGCGCAGCCGGCGTTGCGCGAGACCCTGCTGTCGGGGGAAACCATGGGCAGCGCGTGGACGGCGAAAATCGCCGGCAATTTGCCAGCGCCCGTGGAAGCGTTGCGTGCCGGCGCGCAGGAACGCTTCGATGCGGTGAACCAAGCGCTCAGTACCTATCGCGCCGATTCCGACCTGAGCCGGTTCAACGACGATGCAAGCGGCGAGTGGATAGACATCGACCCCGAGCTCGGCGAAGTACTGGCGTATGCATTGAGCCTGGCCGAGCAGAGCGGTGGTGCCTATGACGTCACCGTGGGCCCGCTGGTGAATCTGTGGGGCTTCGGCCCGGATCCGGCGGCGCATCGTGTGCCGGAGGCGGCGGCCATCGACGCGGCGCGAGCCCACGTCGGGTATCGCAAGGTGGAGGTGGACGCCACGAGGCGGCGTGCCCGCAAGGCACCTGGAGTGCGCGTGGACCTGTCGTCGCTCGGCAAGGGGCGCGGCGTCGATCGTGTGGCGGAGTATTTCGATTCCACCGGAATCACTAACTACCTCATCGACCTGTCCGGGAAATTGCGCGCGCACGGCACCAATGCGCAAGGCGCGCCGTGGCGCGTCGCGGTGGAGAAGCCCGCGGCGGACGTCTCCACGGGAGTTCCGCCGATCGATCCCGAGGTCATCTCGCTGCGCGACGAGAGCGTGGCCACCGCCGGCGACTACCGTCGCTTCTTCGAATCAGGTGGCCGGCACTACTCGCACATCATCGATCCGCGTTCCGGCTATCCGGTGACGCACAGCACGGCCTCGGCGACGGCGATCGCGGCCGACTGCATGCAGGCGGATGCGCTGGCGACAGTACTGATGGCGATGCCGCCGGATGAGGCAATGGCGCTCGCCAATCGCCTGCAATGGCGCGGACTGCTCATCAGCCTCGTGGACGACTCATATCACGTGAAGCGCAGCGCCAGCTGGCGATGAACGCGCCGTGTAGGTGCGCGCTGGCGTCGGCAGCGGATATCTGCCGACAATTCCGCCGGTTTGTTAGGCGGCGTGCTCGGGCAGAATCGGGGATGTGAGCAGACCGCGCAGTCTCTGGCAGATCCTCAAAGGCACGACGGACAACTGGCTCGAGGACCAGGCGTCGAGCATCAGCGCGGCGCTCGCTTTCTATTGCGCATTTTCCCTCGCGCCGCTGCTCATCATCATCGTGTCGATCGCCGGGTGGGTCGTCGGTGGCGAGCTGGCGTACTCGTACGTGGGCAGCCAGCTCGCGCTGCTGTTCGGCAAACAAAGCGCGACGCTGATACTCGAAGCCATGCGCGGGTCGCAGTCGAGCGAAGGCACCTGGGCGACCGTGCTGAGCGTGGTGATGCTGTTGATCGGCGCGAGCACGGTTTTCGCCGCGCTCGAGAGCGCCTTGCAGCAGGTGTGGGGCGGGCGCAATGCGCAGCCGCGGAGCTGGCGGTCGTTCGTGCGCTCGCGGCTCGTCTCCTTCGGATTCATTCTGGCGATCGGCTTCCTGCTCCTGGTATCGCTCACGCTCACCACCGCGCTCGTCGCGCTGCGCGGCTACGTACTGCGGCATTTCGAAGGCCTGGTGGGAATCCTGGCGTCGATGGATTTCCTGCTGTCGATCGTGCTCGGCACCGGGCTGGTGGCGCTCATGTATCGCTATCTACCGGCGCGACGCCTGGCCTGGCGACACGTGATCACCGGCGCGCTGGTGACGGCGCTGCTGTTTCACCTTGGACGGTGGGTGATCGGCCTGTATCTCGGGCGCGCCACGCAACCGACCGCCTATGGCGCGGCGGCGTCATTCGCCGCGCTGCTGCTCTGGTTGTATTACTCCGCGCAGATATTCCTGTTCGGCGCGGAATTCACCGCCTGCCTCGGACAATCGCGCACGCCGAAACCGCTGGCGGGCGCGAGCCCCTGACTACTGGCGCTTGATGGTGAACCGGCCAAAGGCAATGCCGAGATCCCAGCCGCGGCCGGTGCCTGCCAGCGCCAGCGACACCTCGCCCTTGGTCATCGCCTGGGCGCCGGACGACTTCACGGCGCCGGCATGCGCTTCGCTGTTGGCATAGCTGCCGAAGATCTCGTCGATGTTCTTCACATTCGAGAATTCACCGGTGCCGTTTTCGATGCTGGATTTGCCCGCGGTCAAGCCGCCACCGCGCGCCTGGAGCTTCACCGTCGCGGTCTGTCCGTTGTTGCAGGTGACGGTGCCAGTGCCATCGGCGCGCTTGTAGAGCGCCGACCATCCCTTCATCGAAAATTTCATGCGGCAGTCGACCTTGGCGGGATCCGCCTGCGCGGTGAGGCTGGCGGCGAGCAGGCTGATGACGAGTCCGAAGCGGGTATATTTGTTCATGGGCGGCACGCTACCTGTGCTCGCGGGGGATGGCAAGAATGAAGCAGGTTCCCATCAAGCGGGCCATCGAGCGCGTGCCCGGTGG
>DASYKM010000242.1:0-5674 GCA_035995425.1 Steroidobacteraceae bacterium | reverse complement strand
TGAACGCCCAGCAGTACTTCATCTCGACGCACGGCGCCCGCAAGGGTCTGGCCGACACGGCGTTGAAGACGGCGAACTCGGGTTACCTCACGCGCCGTCTCGTCGACGTCGCGCAGGATCTCGTGGTCACCGAGCCGGATTGCGGCACGAAGCTGGGCCTCACCATGATGCCGCTGGTCGAAGGCGGTGACGTGGTGGAAGCCCTCGGCGAACGCGTGCTGGGTCGCACCGTGGTCGAAGACATTCTCAAGCCGGGCACCGACACGGTGTTGCTGCCGGTGGGCACGCTCATCGACGAAAAGATGGTGCGCCTCATCGAGCAGGAAGGCGTGGACGTGGTGCAAGTGCGCTCGCCCATCACCTGCAAAACTCGTTACGGCGTATGCGCCACCTGCTACGGACGCGACCTCGCGCGTGGCCGGCAGATCAACATCGGCGAAGCGGTCGGCGTCATGGCCGCGCAGTCGATCGGCGAGCCGGGCACGCAGCTCACCATGCGTACGTTCCACATCGGTGGTGCCGCATCGCGAGCCGCCGCGGCTTCGTCGCTCGAAGTGCGCAACAAGGGCACGCTGCGCTTCCACAACGTCAAGACCGTGCAGCACGAGAAGGGTCACCTGGTCGCGGTCTCGCGCTCGGGCGAGATTGGCGTGGTCGATGAATTCGGCCGCGAGCGTGAGCGCTACAAGATTCCTTACGGCGCGCAGATCACTTCGAAGGAAGGCGACAAGGTTGCCGGTGGTCAGGTCGTCTCGACCTGGGATCCGCATACCCATCCCGTCATCACGGAAGTGGGCGGTCACATCAAATTCCAGGACTTCGTGGATGGCCTCACGGTCACCACGCAGGTGGACGAAGTGACCGGTCTTTCCTCGACCGTGGTGCTCGACTCCAAGCAGCGCGGCGGCAAGGATCTTCGCCCGACGGTGAAGCTCCTCAATGCCAAGGGCAAGGAAGCGACCTTCGCGAACACCGAAATTCCGGCCGTGTACACACTGCCCCCGGGCGCGCTCATCGCGCTCGAGGACGGCGCGAAAGTGTCAGTGGGCGATGTGATCGCCCGCATACCCCAGGAATCCTCGAAGACCCGCGACATCACCGGCGGTCTGCCGCGCGTCGCGGATCTGTTCGAAGCCCGCAAGCCCAAGGACCCGGCAATTCTTGCCGAGAAGTCGGGCACGGTGAGCTTCGGCAAGGAAACCAAGGGCAAGCGCCGTCTCGTCATCACCGGCGAGGACAGCGAGAAGTACGAAGAGCTGATCCCGAAGTGGCGCCAGCTGAACGTGTTCGAAGGCGAAGGCGTGACGCGCGGCGAAGTCATCGCCGACGGCGAGCTGAACCCGCACGACATCCTGCGCCTGCAGGGCGTCGAGTCGCTGGCCAACTACCTGGTGCGCGAGATCCAGGACGTCTATCGCCTGCAGGGCGTGAAGATCAATGACAAGCACATCGAGGTGATCATCCGCCAGATGCTGCGCAAGACCGAAGTGCTCGAGATCGGCGAGTCGACTTACCTCAAGGGTGAGCAGCTCGATCGCGCCCGCGCCAACCTCGTGAACGAAAAGCTCACGAACGACAAGAAGACTCCGGCGACGCTGCAGCCCGTGCTGCTCGGCATCACCAAGGCTTCGCTGGCGACGGAATCCTTCATCTCGGCAGCCTCGTTCCAGGAAACCACCCGCGTCCTCACGGAAGCGGCAGTGCGTGGCCTCAAGGACGATCTGCGCGGCTTGAAGGAAAACGTCATCGTCGGTCGCCTGATCCCGGCCGGTACCGGCTTTGCTGCCCACGAGCATCGCCGCGCGAAGGCCGACGCCAACGATCGCGGCAGCTTCATGGATGTGGGCGGCGGGGTCGCCGACATCGATGACGGCGGCGGTTCGGTGGGCGAAGGCGCGGCCGTCGAAGGCTAGTCTTTGAGAACAAGTCGTTAGATGAAATGTGAAGAACGGGGCCGGTAGCGATACCGGCCCCTTTTTTTTGCCGCCCCTACCCTAGAATGCCGCGGGTGTACTCAATCGCGATCGGTCGGCAATTTTCCGAGCCCGTGCCCGGTCTCTTCTCATGATCGGTTCGGGCCGCGAGCGGCTGAAACAACGCCGCTTCGAAGCGCTTTGTGAGCCCTGTCGCGGCGAAATGTTCCGTTTCGCCCTGTGGTTGAGTCGCAGCCATCAAGTTGCCGAGGAAGTTGTGCAGGAAACGTTTCTGCGTGCGTGGCGTTCGCTCGATGCGCTCAAGGACGACTCGACCGTCAAGTCCTGGCTGCTGACCATCGCGCGCCGCGAGCACGCACGCCTGTACGAACGCAAACGCCATCCCACCGTGAACATCGATGAGCTCGCCGCGGCGGAAGCCAGCTGCCTGGCGGCAACGACGGATCGCGACCCGGACGAAGTCCAGGACGTGCGCAAGGCGATTTTCGAGCTGGACGAGGAACATCGCGAGCCGCTGATTCTCCAGGTGCTCATGGGATATTCCACGCAGGAAATCGCCGAGCTGATGCGGCTCAACGAAGGCGCGGTGTCGACGCGGCTGTTCCGCGCGCGCAATCGCCTGCGGGCGCGGCTGGGACTGGGCGCCGACGAGTCCACGCAGGAGGACGACAATGCAGCACGCTGAATTTCGCCGTCTCATCGGCGCGAATCCGAAGCGTACCGAACCCGAAGTCCTCGAGCATCGCGCGTCCTGCGAGTCTTGCGCGAAATACGCCGCGGACATGCAGCGCCTCGACCAGATGGTGCGCGGCGCGCTGGACGTCCCGGCACCGCCGGCTGCCGCCAGGCCATGGGAGACCGAACGCCGCATACCATGGCTCGCGATCGCGGCGAGCGTGCTGGTGCTCATCGCGGCGGGCGTCACGACCTGGGTCGGACAGCGCCGCGACGCGTTGATCGTCGAAGTGGTCAATCATGCCGACCGCGAACGAGACGTACTGGTCGTCAGCGACAAGCGCGTCGCGGAAGCAAAAGTGCAACGCACGCTGGCCAAGGCCGGCGCACACATGACCGGCTCCTTGCCGGTTTCCGTCGCGCGAACCTGCAAGATCCGCGGCATCGTCGCGCCGCATCTGATCATGCAGACGCCCAACGGCGCGGTGGCGATCCTGCTGCTCTCGCAGGAACAGGTGTTCACCTCCCAATCCTTCGAAAAGCTCGGCTACGAGGGGGAGATCGTGCCCGTTGGCAATCATTCCATTGCCGTGGTGGGCAAGAGCAAGGCGGCGGTCGAGAGCGCAACCGCTCTGGCGAGCAGCTCCATCGAGTGGCAACCATAGAAATACGGCGAGCCATCCTCGCGTAAGTTTTTTCTCCGCCCCCCGGTCTGTAATTCCAAGGCGCCTTCGCGTCCGAATTGCTACCGGTGTCATCTTGGGGGAGGAAATCTTATGTCGGCATCGTTTCGTTACAAGGCTCTGGGTGTACTCGCCGGGGCTTCGGCCGCCTGGGTAGCCCAGGCGCAGGACGCCCCGGCACCCGCGGCGTCCGAAGAAATCGAGGAAGTCGTGGTGACCGGCTTTCGCGCCAGTCTCAATGCCGCGCTCGAAGACAAGCGCGCTTCGGCGGCCGCCATCGACAGCATCCGCGCCGAGGACATCGCCAAGTTTCCCGACGCGAATCTCGCCGAGTCCGCGCAGCGCATTCCCGGTGTCTCGATCGCGCGCGACGCGGGCGAGGGCCGGAACATCAGCGTGCGCGGTCTCGGGCCGCAATTCACGCGCGTGCGCATCAATGGCATGGAAGCGCAGAGCACCACCGGCGGCACCGACAGCTCCGGCGGCTCCAATCGCAATCGCCAGTTTGATTTCAACGTGTTCGCCTCGGAGCTGTTCAACAGCATCACGGCGCGCAAGACCTCTTCGGCCGAAGTCGAGGAAGGGTCGTTGGGCGCCACCGTCGATCTGCGCACCGCGCGTCCGTTCGACTATCTACGTCAGGGCGGTGGTTTGACGATGGTGGGCGCGCTCAAGGGCGCGTACAACGACCTCGCCGAAGACGTGGACCCACGCGCGAGCTTTCTCATCAGCAACACCTTCGCCGACGAGAAATTCGGCGTGTTGTTCTCGGCCGCGTATTCGGAACGCAACGCCTTCGAGGAAGGCAGCAGCACGGTGCGCTGGGACGCGGGCAACAGCGTGGGCGGGTTTTCCGCCACATCGACCCCCACCGGTATCACGCTCGCGCAGGCCAATGCGGCAACCACCTTCCATCCGCGCATTCCGCGCTATGGACGCCTTACGCACGAGCAGAACCGGCTGGGACTCACCGCCGCGCTGCAGTGGCAGGTGAGCGACAAAAACCTGCTCTCGCTCGACATGCTGTATTCGGATTTCAATGCGAAACGCGACGAGAATTTCCTCGAGGGTTTCTCGTTCAGCAGGAACCTGGGGCAGGGCGGCAAGCCGGCCACGCGCGTCCTGGCGGGCGAGATCGCACCGAACGGCACGATGGTCTACGGCCTGTTCGATGACGTCGACGTGCGTTCCGAGTCGCGTTACGACGAGCTCGAAACCAAGTTCGGTTCGTACACGCTGACCGCCACGCACGAGCTCAGCGATCGCTGGTCGCTGAGCGAGATCGCCGGCTACTCGCGCTCGGATTTCAACAATCCGATCCAGACCACGATCACGCTGGACCGCGCCAACACCGATGGCTACTCATGGGATTTTCGCGGCAACGACCGCTTGCCGGCGTTCAACTACGGTTTTGATACCGCCAATCCAGCCAACTGGACCTTTGGCACGTTCCCCGGCGGTTCTTCGGAAATCCGCATTCGCCCGCAGGGAGTCGACAACACGTTCCAGGTCGGCAAGATCGACCTGAAATTCGCCGCGACCGATGCGCTCACATTGAAGTTCGGCGTCGACTACAAGAAATACGACTTCGTCTCCTGGGAGTTCCGCCGCGCGTCGGAGACCACGGTGCCGGCGCTGCCCGCGGGCACGACCGTCGCCGACCTCAGCATGGAGCTCACGGGTTTCGGCTCTGGCCTCGCTATTCCGGCCGTCACGCCGCGAACCTGGCTGATCCCCGATCTCGACGGCTTTGCGCGTACCTTTGACATCTACAGCAACACCGGCAGCTTCGCGCTCGGCAGCATCAACAACGCCGCGGCGCGCGGCAACAACCGCGCGGTCACCGAACAGGACGCCGGCGCCTATCTGCAGGCGGACTTCAGCTTCGACCTGGGCATCCCGGTGCGCGGCGACGTGGGTGTGCGCTATGCACGCACCAGGCAGACCTCGAACGGCTATCTGCCCGCGGCCGGCGCGCCGGTGCTGCTCACCGCGGTGCATGAATATTCCGACGTGCTGCCCTCGCTGAACCTCGTCGGTGAAATCACGCCGGACCTGCTGGTGCGATTCGCCGCCGCGAAAGTGATGACGCGGCCGGCGCTCGGACAGGTGACGCCGGGCGGCTCGATCTCGCTCACCGGAGTTCCGGGAGTCGCGACCGGCAATCCGGATCTCGATCCGACGCGCGCCAAGACCTATGACATGTCGCTCGAGTGGTATTTCGACCAGGGCGCGTTGTTGTCAGGCGCGATCTTCTACAAGGACATCGAGAGCTTCGTGCAGACGTTGACGGTGTTCATGCCGTACAACACCTCCGGCTACCCGATGGAGTTGCTCGCCGGCTCGCTGCTGAACGGCACCGAGTCGTTCTCGTTCAGTCAT
>DASYKM010000241.1:0-8757 GCA_035995425.1 Steroidobacteraceae bacterium | reverse complement strand
GACCGTGGTCGGTTCGATGCCGCAATGGCCGCCATCGAGCACACAATCCACTTGATGCTCGAGTCGCTTTCTGATCTCACGGCCGTCGGTCAGCGGAAGCTCGTCCCCGGGCAGCAGCAGCGTCGAACTCATGATCGGCTCACCGAGCTCGGCCAGGAGCATGCGCGGGACCTCGTGGTCCGGCACGCGTATGCCGATGGTGCGGCGTTTATCGTGTTGCAGACGCCGCGGCGTCTCCTTGGTGGCGGGTAAGAGGAAGGTATACGGGCCGGGCGTCGCCGCCTTCAGCATGCGGAACTGCCAGGTCTCCACCTTCGCGTACTTGGCGATCTCCGCCAGGTCGCGGCATACCAGCGTGAAATGGTGGTGGCGGTCGGCGTTGCGAATCCGGCGGATGCGATCGAGTGCGTCCTTGTCGCCGATGTGGCAGCCGAGTGCGTAACAGGAATCCGTCGGATAGACGATCAGGCCGCCCTCGCGCAGGATTTCGGCAGCGCGCCGGATCAGCCGCACTTGGGGGTTATCGGGGTGTAGCTCGAAATACTGGCTCACGGAGTGCTGTCGGCGGGCGCAAGACACAGCTCCGCGCGGTGCCGGTATCATACGCGCCCCTTTTCTCCCGGCCGCGTAAAACGCGGGAATGAACGATGCAGACGCTTCTCGAATACGTACCGTGGATCGTCTTCGGCGCTGTCTATTACCTCGGCGGCGGGCTCTATCCGGCGACGGCCGCGCTCATGGTTGCCATGACTCTGCTTCTGGCCTACTTCTGGATTCGCGCGCGCAAGGTTCCGCAGGTCTCCCTGGCGCTCACCATCCTCGTGCTGGTGTTCGGCTCCGCCACGTTGATCCTGCACGACGTACGATTTTTGCAGTGGAAGGCTTCGGTGATCTATTGGCTACTCGGCCTCGTGCTCGCCGGCAGCGTCTGGGTGGGAAGCAAGACGCTGCTCGAGCGCGCCCTCGGCGCCGCACTTCCGGAAGACGTCACGGTAGCGCCCTCTTCGTGGCGCAACGCCTCGCTCATGACCGGCGTGTTCTATCTGCTGCTCGGCTTCGCGAACATCTGGGTTGCCCTGAATCGCAGCGAAGCGGAGTGGGTCAAATTCAAACTCTGGATCTCGATGCCGGTGGCGATAGTCTTCCTCTTCGGCGTCATTCTGTATCTGCTCCGCGGGGCGTTCGCGAAGGAGCCCTCGTGAGCGACTCTCGCGCGGACCGCCTTCGACGCGTGCTCGAGTCCGCCCTGCACCCGACCCTGCTCGAGATCCGCGACGACAGCGCGAAGCATGCAGGGCACGCCGGCGCCCGCGAGGGTGGCCATTTCCACGTCGTCATCGTGACGCCCGGCTTCGCCGGCGTGCCTGCGCTGGAAAGGCATCGAATGGTCTATGCTGCCGCCGCTGAATTGATGGGCCGCGAAATCCACGCGTTATCGATCGACGCCCGTTCGGCATAAGTTTCAACATCTTGAGAGACAAAATGAAAGCTATTCGTTTCGTAGCCGTGAGCGCGTTGCTTGCACTCGCCGCCTGCTCCAAACCATCGGTCACCGACAAGCCCGCCGACGCGGCGGCCACGCCAGCCAAACCGCCCCTGGTCACGGTGAACGGAAAGGCCCTCAGCGAGCAGCTGTTCGAGGAGTACGCCAAGGCCCTGGCGCGTAAACCCGCGAGCGAGCTCAGCGCCGAGGATCGCGCGCAGATCAAGGAGAACCTGGTCCGCGTCGAACTGATCGCGCAGCAGGCCGAGAAAGACGGCCTCGCCAAGGATCCCGACGTCGCGACGCGGCTGGAGTTGTCGCGCCTCGAGGTGCTGCAACAGTCGTCGGCGCAGAAATATCTCAAGGACCACACGCCGACCGAGGCGGAGCTGCGCGCCGAGTTCGAGGCGCAGTTGGCGTCCGCTCCGCTCGTGGAATACCAGGCGCGGCACATTCTCGTCAGCAGCGAAGAAGTGGCGCAGAAAATCATCCAGCAGCTCAAGTCCGGCAATGACTTCGCGACGCTGGCCAAGCGCCTGTCGAGCGACAAGCAATCCGCGGCGAAAGGCGGCGACCTCGGCTGGTTCGGGCCGCGCGACATGGATCCGCAAATCACCAACGCGGTCGCGCTGCTCAAGAAGGGCGAGGTCACCGGCACGCCGGTGCAGACGCAGTACGGCTGGCACGTGATCAAGCTCGAAGACACCCGCGATCGCCCGGCACCGGCCTTCGACGACGTCAAAGATCGGCTGACGCAGATCGTGGTCGCGAAGAAATTCAAGGCGCTGTCGGATGAGATGCTGAAGACCGCGAAGATCGACCCGCCGCTCATCGCGGCGCCGGTCGCGGCTCCGGCCGCCGCGGCACCCGTTCCTAACCAGGTTCCGGCTCCGCCGCCGGCAAACTAGTCGGGGAGATTCCGTCTACGGCCGCCGGTTATTCAGTAGCCGGCGGCCGTTTCGTTTTCAGCACCTGCTCGAGCGCCGCCTCGTCGAGAATCCGGACGCCGAGCGACTGCGCCTTTGCGAGCTTGGATCCCGCATCCGCGCCAACGACCAGGAAGCTGGTTTTCTTCGATACGCTTCCCGACACTTTCGCGCCGAGCTCGCGCAGCGCATCCTCCGCCGCGTCGCGCTGCAGGCCGGAGAGCGTGCCGGTGATGACGAAGGTGAGCCCGGCGAGCGGCAATGCCGCCGCGCGCTGCACGTCGATGTTCTGCCAATGAACGCCCGAATTGCGCAGTCGCGCGATGACGTCCTGGGCCAGCGGGCTCGCGAAGAATTTCGCGACTTCCGCCGAGACGATGGGCCCGACATCCGGCGTCTCCTCGATCTGCGCGGCGCTCGCCTTCATGAGATCGTCGAGGTTGCCGAAATGCTCGCTCAGCGCACGGGCGGTGGATTCGCCGACTTGCGGGATGCCGAGCCCGAACAGGAAACGCGCCAGCGTCGTCTCGCGGCTCTTCGCGATCGCATCGACCACATTCTTCGCCGACTTCTCGCCCATGCGCTCACGCTCGGCGAGCGGCTTGGGCTCGAGCGTGTACAGGTCGGCGGGTGTGCTGATCGAACCGTCTTCCACGAGCTGCTCGATGAGTTTCTCGCCCAGGCCTTCGATGTCCAGGGCGCGCCGGCCCGCGAAATGCATGATCCATTCGGCGCGCTGCGCGCGGCACTTGAGCACACCACCCGTGCACTTGTAGACCGCCTGGTCCTCGAGCCGCACGACCGGTGAGCCGCACACCGGGCACTCCGCCGGCATGACGATGGGCCTCGCGTCGGCGGTGCGCTTCTCGGGTAGATAGCGCACGACCTCGGGGATCACGTCGCCGGCGCGGCGCACCACCACGGTGTCACCGATCATGAAGCCCTTGCGGGCGACCTCGTCCATGTTGTGCAGCGTCGCGTTGCTCACGGTGACGCCACCGACGAACACCGGCTTGAGCTTGGCGGCAGGCGTCAGGGCGCCGGTGCGGCCGACGTTGAAGATCACGTCCTGCATCACCGTGATCTCTTCGTCGGCGGGGAACTTGTGCGCCAGCGCCCAGCGCGGCGCGCGCGACACGAATCCGAGCTTCTCCTGGTCGGCGCGGCTATCTACCTTGTAGACCACGCCGTCGATCTGGTACGGCAGCCTGGCGCGGCGCGCGCCGATGTCGCGGTAATACTCGAGGCAGCCTTCGACGCCCAGGACCTTCTTTCCCTCCGGGCAGGTGCGCAGGCCCAATTGGTTGAGCCACGGCGCGAGGTCGCTGTGCCTTTCAGGAACCGCGCCGCCCTCCACCACACCCAGCTCGTAGAAGTAGAGATCCAGGGCCCGCTGCGCGGTGATGCGCGAATCCAGCTGGCGCAGGCTGCCGGACGCCGCATTGCGCGGATTCACGTAGGCCTTGTCGCCGCGCGCCAGCGCGTCGCGATTCATCTTTTCGAAACCGGCGAACGGCAGGAATACCTCGCCGCGCACTTCCAGTACCGCGGGAGGTTTGCCGCGAAGACGCCGCGGCACCGAGCGGATCGTGGCGACGTTCGCCGTCACGTCCTCGCCGGTGACCCCATCGCCACGCGTGGCCGCGCGCACGTACAAACCGTCGCGATACAGCACCGAGATGGCGAGCCCATCCAGCTTCGGCGTGGCCGAATAGTCAATGGGCCCGACGCTGCCCAGTCGTTCGCGCACCTTGCGATCGAAATCGACCAGGTCCTCATCGGTGAAGCCATTCTCGAGCGACAGCATCGGGATCGCGTGCCGCGCCTCGGCGAATTCCGCGGCCGCGGTGCCCGAAACGCGCTGCGTCGGCGAATCCGCGGTCACGAGCTTCGGATCGGCGGCTTCGAGCTCGCGCAGTTCCTTCATCAACCGGTCGTACTCGGCGTCGGGAACCGAGGGCTCGTTGAGCACGTAGTAGCGGTGATCGTGACCGTTGATTTCGTCACGCAATTGCGCCGCGCGCTGTGCGGCGGTCTGAGTCGCTTCAGACCGGGGCTTGGCCATCGCGGTTCACGTCTCGCCGGAAGCGCGCGCCGTGGCGGGCGCTTCGAGCGCCTGGCGCAGTCGCGCGACGCGCTGCGGCGTGAGCTCCTCGCCGTGCTGATCGGCCATGATGCCGTCGAGACGCTCGGCCAGCTGCCGCGCCGCATGCACCAGCTCGTCGAAAGTCTCGCGCTCGGGTTTGGGTCCCGGCAGCACGGCAAACAGATTGAGGCCGGAAAAGCGCTGTGAATCCATGATGGACGGATCGAACGTGCCCGGCTGCGCGAGCGCCGCGGCGCTCACGATCACACGACCCCCCTCATCGGGCAGGTGATAGATATCGAACGGTCCGTGCCAGAAACCGGCGGCACTGAAGGCCTGACGCAGCGCACGGCCCTGGAAGCGCGGATCGCTTTTCGGAATCACCCGCAGCGTGACGATGCGCCGCTCGGACTCGTTCGGCCAGGCCAATACCAGCTGTGGCCCGCGCACCGGCTGCTCGTCGAATACCCGCACTTCGGAGACGGCATCGTCCTGCCCGATGTACGGCTCTTCACGCGCACGCCGTTCGGCGGCGCGCGCCACGCCGCTGTCGTGCGCCACATCGACCGCGACGTCGTCGGAAATCGAAATGCCGAGCGCGCGTCGCGTGCCGGACTCCGAAGCGCTGGCGAGCTCGATGACCGGCAGCGCATCGGCAACCGAAACCCGCGTGTCGCGCACCACGTTCATGTCCGGCAGCGGCGCAGGAGCTGCGCGGGCCGGCGGCGCGTCCGCATTGCCGTCGTCACGCGATGAGCTCAACGCGAACGGACGCGCGCCGCGCGAGCGCCACCATTCGAATCCCGCAATGCCGGCGACGAACAGCACGCCGACCACGAGCAGAATGATGCGCAGTTCTGGCATTCGGCCTGCCTTAACCCGTGGCCATCCGTACCGCCTCTTCCACGTCGACGGACACGAGGCGCGAGCAACCGGGTTCGGTCATGGTCACGCCTATCAACTGCGAGGCGAGCTCCATGGTCGCCTTGTTGTGCGTGATGAAGATGAACTGCACGCGCTCGGACATCTGCTTGACGATGTCGCAGAAGCGGCCGACGTTGTGCTCGTCGAGCGGCGCGTCCACTTCGTCGAGGATGCAGAACGGCGCGGGATTGAGATCGAAGATGGAAAACACGAGCGCGACTGCCGTAAGGGCTTTTTCACCGCCGGAGAGCTGGTGAATGCTGGAGTTGCGCTTGCCGGGCGGGCGCGCCATGACGGCGACCCCGGCTTCGAGGATGTCGTCGCCGACGATCTCCAGATACGCGTGTCCACCGCCGAAGAGCTTGGGGAATTTGTCCTTGAGCCCGGCATTGATGCGATTGAAGGTGTCTTCGAAGCGCGTGCGCGTTTCCTTGTCGATCTTACGCATCGCCTCCTCGAGCGTGGTGAGCGCGGCGGTTACATCGGCGAATTGACGATCGAGATATTCCTTGCGCTCGCTCGACTCTTTCAATTCATCGATGGCCGCAAGGTTCACCTGGCCCAACTTATCGAGATCGGCACGGGCGCCATTGAGCGACTCTTCCCAGGCCGGCGCCGCGGCATCGGCCGCCAGCCCCGCGAGGATGTCAGCGAGATCGAAACGCGTGGCGGCGAACTGTTCGACCAGTCCTTCGCGGCGCACGCGCGACTCCTGCGCCATCATGCGCGCCTGCTCCATTGCCTCACGCGCGGCATTGACGCGCGTCTCTGCGTCGAGACGCTTCTCGTCGAGTGCGCGCAGCGAATTGTCGGCGTCTTCGAGTCCGCGGCGCTCGGTGGCGAGCTCGGCCTCGATCTCCAGGCGCCGGGCCAGGAAACCCTTGAGTCTGCCTTCGAACTCCACGATCGGCAGGTCGCCATCGGCGAGCGCCGCCTCGAGCTCGGCGCCGCGCGTCTGGGTCTGCGCACGCTGATCGGCCATGCGCTTGAGGCCCACGCTCATCGACGATTCGCTGGAGCGTCGCGATTCGATGCGGACCAGCAGATCGCGGCAGGCCAGCTGCGCGGACTGGGCACGCGCGCGAGCCGACTGCACGGCCTCGCGACATTCCTCGCGCTCGCCTTCGAGGACGGCGCGGTGTGAATCGAGGGCGTCGAGCGCCACCAGGCCGCGGTCGAGTTCCGCACGAGCGCGCGCCAGCGCGTCCTGTCCAAGCCCCACTTCGCGCGTGACTTCCGCCGCCTCTTCCTCGAGGCGCTCGCGCCGCATGGTGGATTCCTGCGAACGCGCGCGTTCGCCTTCGAGCGCGCCGAGCAGGTCCGCGTGTTCGCGGTGCGCGCCCTGGATGCGGCTCTGCGCCTGATCGCGCTCGCGTTCCGCTACGCCCAGGCTTTCGCGGCAGGTCGCCAGCGCCGTTTCCATGTCACGCGTGTTCTCTTCACTGCGCGAAAGCTCGACCTTGAGATGTTTGACGCGTTGTTCGCGTTCGAGCACTCCGCTGTGCGGATCGCCTCCGCGATTGACGCGCAGCCAGTCGCGCCCTATCCACTCGCCCGAACGCGTGATCACCGACTCGTCCTCGGCGAGCGCGCGGCGCGCGAGCAGCGCATCGGACAGCGTTTCGGCGAGGCGCACGCGTGACAGCAGCCGCACGATGGCGGTCGGGCCGCTGACCACTCCCGACAACATGTCGGAGCTGCCATCGGCGTCCATGTGCCCGCCGGCCTGCAGCAGCGACACGCGCCCCACCGGCAGGCTGGGCAGCACGCTCGCCACTTCGTCGAGCTCGTCGACGCACAGTGCTTCGAGATAGTCGCCGAGCGCCGTTTCGACGGCGCGTTCCCAGCCGCCCGTGACGGACAACTGCGCGGCAAGCCGTGGCTGCTTGCCGAGGCCGGATGAGACGAGCCACTCCGCGGTCCGCGAGTCGCCGCGCTGCAAGGCCGCCTTCTGCAGGGCTTCCAGCGACACGACTTCGGCGCGGCGCTTCTCGCGGTCGCCACGCGCGTGTTCGAGATTCTTCTCCGCCTCGAACTGCGCCGCGCGCAATTTCTGCGATCGATCGAGCGCGAGATTCAAAGCCTGCGAAAGCTGGTCCGCGCTGCTGCGAGCCAGGGATTCTTTCTGCGCGAGCTGGCCGAGCAAGGCGGAGGATTCCTGCAGCATGAGCGCTTCGCGTTCCACGGCGAGGCGGTCGGCCTGCCCGGCGAGCCGACGCAGCTGATTTTCCAGCTGCTCGATGCGCGCCCGCTCGACTTGCGTGGTCTGGTGCGCCGAACCCAGCTCGCGATTGAATCCTTCCCAGCGCTGCTGCCAGTCGGCGAGCGCCTGTTCGTCGCCGGCCAGGCTTTCGGCGAGCGCGCTCTCGGCGCTCTGGGCCTGTGCCAGGTCGGGGCTCAGTTTTTCGATCTCGGCGCGCAACTGCGCGATTTCACGCTCATCGCGTTCGATGTGGGAGTCGAGCTCCGCCAACGTGGCGCGCGCCTTGGCGAGCTCGTTGCGCTGCTGTTCGCGCAGCTCGCGCGTGTGCGTGATGGATTGCTCGGTGCGACTGATCTCGGCGCCAATCTCGTAATAGCGCGCCTGCACCGCGCTCACGCGCTCGGACTGCTCGTTCTGATAGACGCGCTGGGTTTCGATGGCGGCTTCGGCGGAGCGCTGATCGGCGAGCGCGTGCTGCATGGTGAGCTCGCACTCGCGCACCGCGCTGTCCTGCACTTCGGCGCCGGAGTCGATCTCACGCAGTCGCAGGGCCAGCAACTCTGCCGTGAGCCGGCGTTCGGTTTCCTTGAGCACCTGGTAACGACGGGCGGTCGCGGCCTGCCGTTGCAGGTGGCGGATCTGCTTGTCCACTTCGTCGCGCACGTCCTGCAGGCGCTCGAGGTTTTCGCGCGTGTCGGCAATGCGCGCCTCGGTTTCCTTGCGGCGTTCCTTGTAACGCGAGATGCCGGCGGCCTCCTCGACGAAGGCGCGCATGTCGTCGGCCTTCGCCTCGATGACGCGCGAGATCATGCCCTGCTCGATGATGGCGTAGCTGCGGCTGCCGAGGCCGGTGCCCAGGAACAGCTGCGTGATGTCCTTGCGGCGGCACCGCGCGCCATTCAGGAAGTAGTTGGACGTACCATCGCGCATGACCTGGCGGCGCAAGGAGACCTCCGCGTAATCGGCGTAGGGTCCCGAGATCTTGCCGTCGGTGTTGTCGAACACCAGTTCGACCGAGGCGGTGCCCACCGGCTTGCGCGACGCCGAGCCGTTGAAGATCACGTCGACCATCGAGTCGCCGCGCAGGTGCTTTGCCGACAGCTCGCCCATGACCCAGCGAACCGCGTCGATGATG